>JBLIGH010000111.1:0-9061 GCA_047636855.1 Pseudorhodobacter sp. | reverse complement strand
GCCAATTGCGGGTTTTGCCTGACCAGCGTTCCGGGTTTTGTGCCCGCGCCTTTGCACAGAGACTGGTACGGCTTGCCAGCGTCGCACCATCATGGCCCGCGTGGCGCGCGGATGGCGTGGCGAACTTCTGTCCCCAGATGCATCCTTTCCAATTAACGCCCAGTGCCTCGATAACGACCCCGGGATTGCGCACTCCTTCCACGAATTTACTGAAGACCGGCCAGTCTGGGATGCTCCCTTGGATATGCCCCGCGACATCCATTCAACCCCAGGAGAGCCGATCCAATGAAAACGATCTGCCCTATCCCTATCCACATTCTTGGCAGCCTCGAGCGGGGCTCAGGCCGAGAACGCGCCACACGGCGATGCCATTCTCGCCATGGGCGCCTATTCGCCAGCCAAATGCCGGGACAACCCGTCTTGCATGGCAAAGACAAAGACGGTCGCGACCATCAACCAGATCCCCAGCCGCGTATTCTGAACCGTCATTGCGGCATCCTTCCAACAGCCATGTGTCGCTTATTGCCAAAGCCCTTGCGGCGCTCTACCGCAAAGCCCGCAGCCGCGAGCCCGCGCCGAACAAACCCCGCCGCTGTATAGGTGGCGAAACTGCCACCCTTGGCAGTATGGCGCGCCACCTCGGTCATCAGGCTTTCTTCCCACAGTTCGGGGTTCTTGGCGGGCGAAAAACCGTCCAAAAACCACGCATCAGCACGGCCTTGCCACTGCGGCAAACACGCCCGCGCGTCGCCGATGATCACCTCGACCGCGACGGGGCCCAGCTGAAACTGTCTGCGCCCAGCCGCCCAATTGTCCAGCAGGCCCGTCGCCACCGCACGCGCCTCGGGGAAAGCATCCAGCGCGCGCGCCATATCGGACGCGGCCATCGGATAGGCCTCGAACGAGGTGTAGCGCAGCGGCGTGTCGCCTGCGGCCATGAGCACCGCCAAAAGGTTCAGCCCGGTGCCAAACCCCAGTTCGGCCACCTGAAAGCCGGGGTGGAAGCCGCCGGGCAGATCATTCCCCGCCAGAAACACGTAGCGCGTTTCGGCCAGCCCGTTTTCAATGCTGAAATAGGGATCCTCAAAGCGGGTCGAGACCGGCAAAATGCCATCGCGCCAATCAAGTGTTGCGGTTTCGGGGGTGGGGTGGTCGGTCACGTGCAAATCGCCTATGGGATACGGCGTTGACAATGGGCAAAGGGGCCGGAAATGGCAACGCCAGATCTGACAGTGCACGGCGCAGGAATATTCGGGCTTTCGGTCGCTTGGGCGGCAGCGCAGCGCGGCGCAAAGGTGCGCGTGATCGAGGCCGTGCGGGTCGGGGCCGGATCCTCGGGGGGGATTGTGGGCGCATTGGCCCCGCACACCCCGGACAATTGGAACCCCAAGAAGGCCTTTCAGCTGAAAAGCCTGTTGATGGCCGAAAGCTGGTGGGCACAGGTCACAGCCGCTGGTGGGCTGTCACCCGGTTACGCGCGCACGGGTCGCCTGCAAGCGGTCGCCGATGACGTAGCGCTTGCCTTGGCGCAACAGCGCACCACATCGGCAGACAAGCTGTGGCAAGGCCGCGCGATCTGGGAGCTTGCCCGCGCAGGCCAATCAAAATGGGAGCCTGCAACGCCCACGGGCTGGCTGATCCACGACACGCTAAGCGCGCGGATACATCCAAGGCGGGCACTCGAGGCATTGGTCGCCGCTTTGCAAGCCAAGGGCTGCGAGATTATTTTGGGCGAGGCGGCGGCATATGGTCCGCAGATTTGGGCCACCGGTGCTGCCGGTTTGCAGACCCTGTCAGAAAGCCACAGCCGCCTTGTCGGAACAGCCGTCAAAGGCCAAGCCGCATTGTTGCAATTTGACGCGGCGCTGCTGCCACAGATCTTTACCGAAGGCCTGCATGTCATTGCACACGCAGATGGCACAGTGGCCATCGGGTCAACATCCGAGCGGGATTGGACCATTGCCGATAGCACCGATGCCAAGCTGGAGGCCTTGATCGCCCACGCGCGTTTGGCCCTGCCGATCCTCGCTGATGCCCCAGTTCTGGACCGCTGGGCAGGGCTGCGCCCCCGATCGCGCAACAGATCACCAATGCTGGGGTCTTGGCCTGACCGCCCCGGCCATTTCATCGCCAATGGTGGCTTCAAAATTGGGTTCGGCATGGCCCCGAACATAGCCGAAACCATGATCGATCTGGTCTTTGACGGGACCGATGCCGTGCCAAAAGGCTTTCGGGTTGAGGATAACTTTTAGGGCTGCCCCCTTGGCTAAGCTCGCAAAGCCTACGGCGCGGATATTTTTGACGAAAAGAAGCCGCTATGTGTTCAGCGCAGCAAATTCACCTCGTTGCGCAAGGCGTTCATCAGATTTGCAACGGTTTTTTCCATCCGCGCATCCAGCAAATGCCCGTGTTCGTCAAAGGCCGTGACAGAGGCCGCCAGCATCACCTCTGGCCCCTGCAAAATCCGGGGGTTAAAAGGCGTCATCGCTTGGCGCAACGTGACTTGCGCGCGCGCACCACCGGTCCGACCCGCCGCAGCCGACATGATTGCAACGGGCTTGCCACCCCAGACGCCGCCTTTAACGCGGCTTATCCAATCCAGTGCATTCTTCAAAACACCGGAAAGCGCCGAATTGTATTCGGGGGTTGAAATGATGACCGCATCCGCCGCCGCGATCTGATCGGCCATGCGCTGCACCGAGGCGGGAATACCCTCGGACATCTCCAAATCGGCATCATAAAGCGGCAAACGCAGATCGGCCTCGCAATAGCTGGTAGGCGCAAAGATCCGCGCAGCCTCGGTCATAAGTTTGCGATTGCTGGAACCGGCCCGCAGCGCGCCACAAATCCCCAATAAATGACACTCAGCCATGATGAACCTTCCGTTATTTTCCCAAGCGAATTTAGGGAATTTCTGATGTTTGACAAGGCCACGTGCGTGGGCTGGCGCCGATATAGCGGTTTCTAAGACACCTTGGCCTAGCCACCAAACGCCACCCGAGATCGGGCTCGAAATCCGCGCCCAATACGGGGGGCCACGTAAAAGACCAAGACAAGCCCCAAACTCAGCCGCGCCAAGGCATTTAAACAGTCAACAGACGCACGTTACAAGGCCTTGAATCCGATCCGCGCCTGACGCAATCTGCACCCAAACCAAGGGGAAAGCTTCATGCGTCACGGTGGCAAAATTCTGGTGGATCAGCTTGCGATACAAGGCGTCACCCGCGTGTTTTCGGTCCCCGGTGAAAGCTTTTTGGCCGCATTGGACGGGCTTTACGACAGCGGCATTGAAAACATTGTCTGCCGTCAGGAAGGCGGTGCGGCCATGATGGCCGAGGCGCATGGCAAGATGACGGGCAAGCCCGGAATTTTGTTCGTGACGCGCGGTCCCGGGGCCACCAATGCCAGCGCCGGCATTCACATCGCGAAACAAGACAGCACGGCGATGGTGATCTTTGTCGGCCAAATCGCGCGACAGCACCGCGACCGTGAGGCCTTTCAGGAAGTCGATTACCGTGCGGTTTTTGGCACCGTCGCAAAATGGGCCGCCGAAGTGGACCAGATCGAACGCCTGCCCGAATACATCTCGCGCGCCTTCCACATCGCCAACTCTGGCCGACCCGGCCCTGTGGTTCTGGCGCTGCCCGAAGACATGCTTTCTAGCCACGCGAATGTGGCCGACCTTCCCGCCCCCGCCGATCCACCGAATGCGGTCAGCCCCGCACAGATCGAGGCGCTAACCGCCGCACTTTCAACCGCCGCCAGACCTTTGGTGATCGCAGGCGGCCCCGGCTGGTCGCAAAAGGCTACCGACAACCTCGCGCGATTTGCAGAAAACTGGAACTTGCCCGTCGCGGTCAGCTTCCGTCGCCAAGACCGAATGAACAATGACCACCCAAATTACGCGGGCGACCTTGCGGTGGGAATGAATCCCAAACTGGGCGCACGGCTGGCTGCGGCAGACCTGCTGCTGGTCCTCGGCTCGCGCTTGGGCGATATTGCAACCGACGGATATCAAATTCTTGACCCAACCCGCCCCGGCCCCCGCATCTTGCATGTCCATCCCGACATCGGCGAACTTGGCCGCGTGTTCCATCCCGCCCTCGCGATCGCAGCACCAACCGCCCAGATCGTCGCAGCCCTTGCCCAGACCAAGGGCAACGCCGGTCCTTGGTCCGACTGGACGCGACAGGCCCGCGCCGAATATGAGGCCTGGCAACAGCCAAGCAAAACCCCCGGCGAGGTGAAACTGGAAGAGGTTATGACCTGGCTTTCAGCCACGCTCCCGCATGACAGTATCCTCACCAACGGTGCCGGAAACTATGCGGCCTTCTTGCACCGCTACTACCGCTTCCGCCGCTTTGGCACACAGCTTGGGCCCACGTCCGGTTCTATGGGTTACGGCTTTCCAGCTTCCATCGCAGCCTCCTTGCAAAACCCCGATAAAACCGTGGTTTGCATGGCCGGGGATGGCTGCTTTCAGATGACCTGCAACGAGATGTCGACGGCCATCCAATACGGCGCCAAACCCATTGTGATCGTCGCCAATAATGGCCGCTACGGCACCATCCGCATGCATCAAGAACGCCACTACCCGGCACGCCCGTCTGGCACGGACCTTGCCAGCCCGGACTTCGCCGCCCTCGCTCGCGCTTATGGTGGCCATGGCGAAACGGTCACGCAGCAATCCGATTTCCCCGCCGCCTTCACCCGCGCCCAAGCCAGCAACACCCTTGCCGTAATAGAGCTGAAACTCGACCCCGACATGCTGACCACCGGTCAAAGCCTCAGCCAACTTCGCGCAGCAGCCCTGGCCGCCAAATCCTAACCGCTTTCATCTGTTTGAAAATATCCTCGGGGGGTCCGGGGGGCAGACAGCCCCCCGGCTTTCGCCCCTCAGCGCCCCGTCAATTCAGACGTCACATTCACCAAGCCCGGGCTGCCCCGCAGCTTTGCACGGTAAATCACCAGCGATTCCACGACCCGCATCACATAGGTCCGCGTTTCGGAAAACGGGATCGTCTCTACCCAATCCACCACATCCACTTGCGGCAAGCGCGGATCCCCAAACTCCCCTATCCAGCGCCGAGGCCGCCCGGGCCCTGCATTATAACCAGAAGCCACCAAAGCCACTGACGGGCCAAACTCCTTCACCAGCACCGCCAAATAGGCCGCCCCCAGCGATATATTATAGGCAGGATCAGAGGTCAGCCGCGCCAAAGCATAGTCTTGCGCCGTTTCGACAGCCATCGCCTTGGCCGTCCCGGGCATCACCTGCATCAAGCCTCGCGCCCCTGCCGGGCTGATCACAACAGGGTCAAACTCACTTTCCCGCCGCGCGATCGACAACGCCAGCGCTCGGCTCACGGGCAAGGTTTGCGGCACCATTCCAACCACCGGAAAATACGAACGCGACAAGATGATCCCGCGCCCAGCGGCCTGTTTGCCAATCAACACCGCAACATGCGGCTCGTCCATATCCAACGCCATATCGGCCAGTTGCGCCAACTCGGCCGCATTCAGCCCCTCGGCCAAATGCAACAAAAACCGTTTGCCCAGATTGCGATCCCCTGCCGCTAACAACAGCCGCCCGGCCTGAAGGACCGAAGAGCTTGCGAAAGCCGCGCTCTGCCAATCCGCCCCGCGCGCCTCCGACAGCAATGCGTTGTCCAAAGTCAGCCCCAGCTTTTCCGCCGAAAGCAAACCGTAGTAGGCAGTCTGATGCGCTGCCCCCGCCTCGAATGCCCGTTTTGCCGCCTCGGAATTGCGCAAAGCCTCTTCGGCGCGGCCTTCCCAGTAATGCGCCCGACTAAGGCTGATGGGCGTCGAAACCCCTGCCTGCAAATGCTGAAAATGCCCGCGCGCCGTGGCCCCGTCGTCCAGTTTTCGCAAGGCAATGTAGCCCGCCAAAAACTCCAGCTCGGCATAATCGCCGCCGCCTTCCAGATGATGTGCTGCCGCGACGCGGTAGGCTTCGCGCGCGCGCCCCTCGGACATCAGATCGCGGGTCAGTTCGGTGCGCCGTCTTGCCCATTCCCCGGGTCGCCCAAGCGATGCGACAGAGCCGGAGCGTGCCAAAACCAATTCAAGCGCGCCATCGGTGAAACCTTTGCGCATCCGCCAAACGAATCGCTCGTAAGCCATCCCCGGATCATCCGCCAATGCCTTTGGCACCGCCGCGATCAATGCGTTTTCGTCCCCAGACATGGCCCGCAGCGCAAGCCTCGCCTGTCCCAGTGCCTGCCAACCCTGCGAGACCCGCGGCAGCATCCGCTTCGCCTCGGCCTCGCGCCCGTCCCACAGCAATTCATCCAACCGCGCTTCGTTCAAGCTTGCCAATGCGGACCCTTGCAGCGCCAGCAATTCGGCCTCGTCGCTTGCGCCAAAGCGCAGATTGACCCAAGCGCGGCCGGCCTCGGCCTTCGCCAGATCATTCTGACCTGCGGCCATCAGGGCCCGTACCAACGCAATGGCCCCTTTGGCCGTAGAGGCCTTATCCGTCGCGAAATATTGGACAACACGGTCTGGCGTCGTAGAGCGCGCCACTGCTTCTTCGCCCCTTTGGTGCAGCAGCTCCAGCCCCGGCCAATCGGCGTTCCGTTTCAAAAAGCTCTCATATTCGCCCAGCAAACCGTCACTGGCGCGCAGCTTTTGCCATTCAATCACGTCACGCGCCGCACCCGGCGGGACCAAGGACATTGCGCGCGCCCAATCTTTTGCGGCAGAGGCCTGCAATGCGGCGCGCATGGTATCCGCCGTTTGCGCCGCAAGCGGCGATGCAATCAGACTAAAAGCAAGCGTTGCCCAACCCAAGAGGGGCAAAATCTTGTGCGAAAAGGCGTGAAGTGGCGTAAATGTTTTCATGCGCATAACTTGCCACTGTGTCCAGCCCACTGCAACTCACAACCCCGCGTTTGGGCGATAGATTGCACAAGCTTGGCAAGCCGCGTGCATAAGGGTAGGAAGGCGCGCACAGCAACCGGGCGATTCAAAAACATCCGCCCATTTCAAGAGGAGAAGCGTACCATGATCAAAGGGTCAATGCCAGCCCTGGTGACGCCGTTTAAGAACGGCCAACTGGATCTGGAAACGCTGAAGAAACTTGTGGAGTGGCACATCGCCGAAGGCAGCAATGGGCTTGTGCCCGTTGGAACCACAGGGGAAAGCCCGACGCTAAGCCACGAAGAACACGAGATCGTGGTGGAAACCGTGGTCAAAGCTGTGGCTGGTCGCGTGCCTGTCATCGCCGGTGCTGGGTCAAACAACACCGCAGAAGCGATCCGCCTGATCAAACATGCCGAACGTGTTGGCGCCGATGCGGCCCTTGTGGTCACGCCCTATTACAACCGACCAACGCAGGCCGGTCTGATCGCGCATTTCACCGCTTTGCATGATTGCTGCACCCTGCCGATCATCATTTACAACATCCCCGGCCGCTCGGCCGTGGATATGCTGCCTGAAACCATGGGCGAATTGGCAATACTGCCGCGCATCATCGGGGTCAAAGATGCCGTCGGCAAGATGGAGCGGGTCAGCCAACAGCGCATCACCTGCGGGCCGGATTTCATCCAGCTTTCAGCCGAAGACGCCACTGCGCTTGGTTTCAATGCGCATGGCGGCGTGGGCTGCATTTCGGTCACGGCCAATGTGGCCCCTCGGCTGTGCGCGGAATTTCAGGCTGCAATGCTGGCAGGCGATTATGCCAAGGCGCTGGTCTATCAAGACCGCCTGATGCCGCTGCACGAGGCCATTTTTACCGAACCGGGCCTTGTGGGCGCGAAATACGGCCTGTCGAAGCTTGGCCTGTGCTCGCAAGAGGTCCGCTTGCCTTTGACCGACCTGACCGACGCGACGAAAGCCAAGATTGACGCCGCGATGCGCCACGCCGGGCTGATCACCTAAGACCAACCCCGCTGGTTTTAGCAAGGGTCTTAGCGGTTAACGCCTTGGCATGAACAATTCCCTTTCGGGCAGGGTTTCATTGGAAGCCCTGCCCGAAATGTGGGTGAAGTTCGGGCAGACGCAACACCGGGCAGCTTTAGCCCCAACACCAAGGCCCCAATGGACAATCTGCGCGGCAGCCTGCTGATGATCGCCTCGATGGCAGGCTTCGCGGTCGAGGATCTATTCCTCAAGATCGCGGCACGGCAGCTTCCCGTTGGGCAAATCCTGATGATGTTTGGTGCGGCAGGCTGTCTTGCCTTTGTCGGCTTGGCCAAAGCAAATGGCGCGCGCATCTTGCATCCCGCAGCCCTGTGCCGCGCCGTGGTGTTGCGCGCGATCTTCGAGGTCATGGGTCGGGTATTCTACACCTTCGCCCTTGCACTGACATCGCTTGCTTCGGCCTCTGCGATCTTGCAGGCCACACCTTTGGTCGTTGTCGGCGGGGCCGCATTGATCTTTGGCGAAAAGGTTGGCTGGCGTCGTTGGAGCGCAATTGCGGTCGGCTTTATCGGCGTTTTGATTATCCTGCGCCCGGGGCTCGAGGGATTTTCCGCGCTCTCGATCCTCGCGGTGCTTGGCCTTTTGGGCTTTGCCGGGCGCGATCTGGCGACACGCGCGGCCCCGCCTGAACTGTCAAATCTGGTGCTGGGTGTCTACGGTTTTGCCATGATGATCCCGGCGGGGGCGGTGCTATTGGTCGCAACCGGTGGCGCGCAGATCCCAGAACCGCAAGCCGCCGTTGCCTTAGGCTTCGCCTCGCTCTTTGGCGTTATGGGCTATTACGCCCTGACGGCCGCGATGCGATTGGGGGAAATTTCGGTGGTCACACCTTTCCGCTACACCCGGCTGGTGTTTGCCCTGATCCTGGCGATTCTGTTTTTGGGGGAAAGCCCGGATTTGGCCACGTTGCTGGGCGGCGCAATCGTGGTCGGTTCGGGCATCTATACGCTTTTGCGCGGGCGCAAAGCCCTTAGGTAACGCGGACTTCGCCCCAATCCGATCAGCCAAACCGCGCGTTCAAGCGCCACAGACCCCAGGCCAAGGGCACCGCAACCAACCCGCCAATCACATAGGCCAAAGGGTCATCGCCAAAGATTTCGAAAGCTTGAGTGTAGCC
>JBLIGH010000110.1:0-9117 GCA_047636855.1 Pseudorhodobacter sp. | reverse complement strand
TTTGGGGGCTAACTTTACCGTTCTTGCCTCTTTCGGGCATGTGCGTGATTTGCCGGCAAAGAATGGCTCGGTGGACCCTGACGCAGATTTCGCGATGCAATGGGAAGTGGCCTCTGACAGCAAAAAACACATCAAAGCCATTACTGAGGCGCTGAAAACCGACAATGAACTGATCCTCGCGACCGACCCTGACAGAGAGGGCGAGGCGATCTCGTGGCATTTGCAAGAAGCGCTAGCCAAGAGCATCAAGAAAGATACCAAGGTCAGCCGGGTCACGTTTAACGCCATTACCAAAGCCGCCGTGACCGAGGCGATGAAGAACCCGCGTCAGATCGATGTGCCGCTGGTTGATGCCTATCTTGCGCGCCGCGCGTTGGACTATCTGGTTGGGTTTACCCTGTCGCCGGTGTTGTGGCGCAAGCTTCCGGGCGCGAAATCAGCGGGCCGGGTGCAATCGGTTTGCCTGCGTCTGATCGTCGAGCGCGAGATGGAGATTGAGGCGTTTCGCCCACGCGAATTCTGGACCGTTGGCGCACGCCTGCAGACCCCTCGGGGGCAAGAGTTTGATGTCCGCCTCACGGTGCTTGGTGGCAAAAAACTAGACAAATTCGACATCGCGACGGCAGAGGCTGCCGATTTGGCCGTGCACGCCGTCACGTCGCGCGCAATGACCGTCCAATCGGTCGAGGCGAAACCCGGCTCGCGCAACCCATCCGCGCCCTTCATGACCTCTACGTTGCAACAAGAAGCCAGCCGTAAGTTTGGCATGGGTGCAAAGCAATGTATGAGCACGGCGCAACGGCTTTATGAGGCTGGGCACATCACCTATATGCGGACCGATGGCATTGATATGGCCCCCGAAGCCGTGGCAGAGGCCCGCGCCTCTATTACGGATCGCTATGGTGCGAAATATCTGCCCGACACGCCGCGGATTTACAAAAATAAGGCCAAAAACGCGCAAGAGGCGCATGAGTGTATCCGCCCGACGGATTTGTCGAAAGCCGCTGACGAGCTGCGCTTGGAATCCGATCAAAAAAAGCTTTACGACCTGATCTGGAAGCGCACGATTGCAAGCCAAATGGCCGCCGCGCGATTAGAGCGTACGACCGTTGATATTGGCAGCGGTGACGCACAGGTTGTGTTGCGCGCCACGGGCCAAGTGTTGTTGTTCGATGGCTTTTTGAAGGTGTACGAAGAAGGCCGTGATGAAGAAGAGGGCGATGAAGGTCGCCTGCCGCAGATCATGGCGGGGGAACCTGCGACCTTTGTCAAAGGGGCATATGCCGAGGCTTTCGCCAAAGCCGCCGCTGCACAAGATGACGTTGTCGACACGGGCTCTGCCACGCGGGTTGCGTCGGCGGTGACCAATGCGCTGCATTCGGTTCTGGGCAGCCAGCATTTCACGCAGCCAGCACCACGCTATACCGAAGCCACGCTGGTCAAACGTATGGAAGAGCTGGGCATTGGTCGCCCCTCTACCTATGCCTCGATCATGACCACAATCGTTGACCGCGAATATGTCCGCAAAGATAAAAACCGTTTGTTCCCAGAGGATAAGGGGCGGTTGGTCACGGCTTTCCTGTCCAATTACTTCCGCAAATATGTAGAATATGACTTCACTGCGGACCTTGAGGCGCAGCTTGATGACGTTTCGGCTGGCGAACGCGATTACAAAGAGGTCCTTGCACGGTTCTGGCGCGATTTTTCGGCGGCGATCGCGGAAACCGCTGATCTGCGTATCGGCGAAGTCCTGACCAAGATTGACGAATTTTTAGCACCGCATCTTTACCCAACCCGCGCCGATGGCACTGATCCGCGCAGTTGCCCTGTGTGTGGCGCAGGCCGTCTGCATCTGAAAACCGCGCGCTCCGGCAGTGCGTTCATCGGCTGTGGCAACTACCCTGAATGCCGCTATACGCGCCCGATTTCGGTTTCCGGCGGTGAAGACGGTGCTGTGGCTGCGGTCGAAGGCCGGATTTTGGGTTTGGATGATGATGGCCTGGAAATCAGCCTGCGCTCGGGGCGGTTTGGCCCCTATATACAGCGCGGCGAGGCCAGCGAAGAGGTGCCAAAACCACCGCGTGCAAGCCTGCCCAAAGGCTGGGGCGCGGATACCCTGACGCTAGAGCGGGCGCTGACACTTCTGTCCTTGCCGCGCCCGATCGGGCCGCATCCGGAAGATGGCGAGATGGTTGAAGCGGCGATTGGACGTTACGGGCCTTACGTCAAGCACAACAAAACCTATGCGAACCTGCCGGATGTCGAAGAGGTTTTTACCATCGGTATGAACCGTGCGGTCGAAGTTTTGGCCAATAAATTCAGTAAGGTGCGGGCCGTTGCCGAACCGATTAAGGCTTTGGGCGAACACCCGGACGGTGGCGAGATTTCCGTGATGCCGGGCCGCTACGGACCTTATGTCAAATGGGGAAAAATCAATGCAACGATCCCGAAAGAGATCGTGCCAGAAGAGATTACCTCGGAACAAGCTTTGGAGTTGATTGCAGAGCGCGCTGGAAAAACTGCCGCAAAGAAGCCTGCAAAAAAAGCGGCCGCGAAAAAGCCAGCCGCGAAAAAGCCAGCCGCGAAAAAACCCGCTGCGAAAAAACCGGCGGCTAAGAAGCCTGCAGCGAAAAAACCTGCAGCGAAAACGCCTGCAGCCACCCCGGAATAAGGGCATCTTGCCCGCGCGGCGCTATTCAGGCACGCGGGTTGATGAGCTTTTTCATCAATCCGCCCGCGCGGATCACCCCGATGGCGGCACCGTTCTCGGTCACACCAAGCGTCGCGGCACCGCCTGCCAAGATGTCCATAACGGCCTTGACAGGGTGTTCAGCATCAACGGTTGCCGCATCCGCCGCGTCGCCCGGCTCCATGACATCGCGTGCGGTCAGGACGGACAGAGGGTTCATATGGGCCACAAAATCCGCCACATATTCTGAAACTGGATTGGCGATAATCTCGCGCGCGGTGCCGCATTGCACGATACGGCCGCCATCCATCAGCGCAATCCGATTGCCGATCTTGAAGGCTTCATCCAGATCGTGGCTGACAAAGACAATGGTGCGTTTCAACCGGCTTTGCAGCTCTAACAGCTCGTCTTGCAGCTTGGCGCGGATCAGTGGGTCCAGCGCCGAGAAAGGCTCGTCCATTAACAAAATCGGGGCATCGGTCACAAATGCGCGTGCCAGGCCAACCCGTTGCTGCATGCCGCCTGAAAGCTCTGCAACCTTGCGATCGGCCCATTGCGTAAGATTGACCAGCGCCAACTGCTCGTCAACTTTGGCGCGACGCTGCTCGGGGCTTTGCCCTGCAAGTTCTAGCCCAAGGCCAACATTTTCGCGCACGCTGCGCCAAGGCAATAGGCCAAAGGCCTGAAAAACCATGGCAATATTGGAAAGTCGCAAGCGACGCAGGGTCGCTGCATCGGCATGTGTGACCGAGGTCATGTGATCGCCGTCCTGCACCCGCACCTCGCCCCGCACGACCGGGTTCAGCCCGTTCACGCCGCGCAAAAGCGTGGATTTGCCCGAGCCGGACAAGCCCATCAAAACCAGAATCTCGCCCTCAGCGACCGATAGGGTGCAATTGTGCACGCCCAGAACCTGACCCGTTGTTTCTTGGATCTCGCTGCGTGATTTCCCCGCATCCATCAACGGCAGGGCTACCTGAGGGCGATCGCCAAAGACGATGGAAACATTGTCGAATTCTACGGCATTCATCGGGAAACCCTCAACATCCGGTCTAGCAAAATCGCGACGACGACGATAATCATGCCGCTTTCAAACCCAAGGGCGGTGTTGACAGAGTTCAAGGCCCGCACCACCGGAACGCCCAATCCATTGGCCCCAACCAAGGCCGCAATCACCACCATCGACAAGGACAGCATGATGGTTTGGTTCAGGCCGGCCATGATCTGCGGAAAGGCGTATGGCAGTTCTACTTTCAGCAGTCGTTGTCGCGGCGTGGCGCCAAAGGCCGTTGCGGCCTCCAATAGGGGTTGCGGGGTGGTCGAGATGCCCAGATGCGTCAACCGGATCGGGGCAGGGAGCACGAAAATCACCGTGGCAATCAAGCCCGGCACCATGCCGATGCCGAAAAACACGATTGCAGGGATCAGATAAACGAAGGTCGGAAGGGTTTGCATCAGATCCAATACCGGAACCATCCAGGCGTAAACCCGGGGCCGGTGGGCGGCAGCAATGCCAATGGGCACGCCCATGGCCATACATACAACACAGGCCGACAGCACCAATGTCAGGCTTTCGGTCGTATTTTTCCAATAGCCTTGGTTGAGGATGAACAAAAACCCAAGGAAAACCAACAGGCAGGTTTTCCAAGACCGCTGTAACACCCAGGTCAAGGCAACAAAGACGGCCACGACCACCAAAGGGTGCGGCGTTTGCAAGATCCAAAGGATAAAATCAATCAACCCCTCCAACCCATCGGCAATCGCGTCAAACAGGGGGGCTGCATGGCTTTGCAGCCAGTCGAAAATTGTCTTGGCCGTTTTACCAACCGGAATTTTATGATCTGTCAACCATTCCATCGCGCGGGTTCTGCCTTCTTTTCGGGGAAATATCCCGGGGGGAAGGCCCCATTGCCAGATGGGGCCGCGGGGGGCTGCCCCCCCGCCTTAGCTTTAGTTCAACGCAGCCGTCACAGCTGCAACGGCATCGCCGCCGTCTTTGGTTGTCACGCCCGCCAACCAAGGTGAATAGACGTCCGCTTTGCCCGCCAGCCATTGCTTGGCGGCTTCTTGCGGCTCGGTGCCATCGGTCAAGATCATTCCCATGATCTCATTTTCCAGTTCAAGCGAGAATTCGAGGTTTTGCAACAGCTTGCCGGTATTCGCACATTCAGTCACATAGCCCGCACGGGTGTTGGTTGCCACTTCTGCGCCGCCAAAATTGGGCCCGAAGAAATCGTCGCCACCAGCAAGATACGTCAGCTCGAAACTGGCATTCATCGGGTGTGGGGCCCAGCCCAGAAAGACGACAGGCTCGCTGCGGCCATCGGCGCGGGCAACCTGTGCCAGCATCCCTTGCTCGGAGCTTTCAACGACGTCAAAGCCTTTCAGCCCGAATGCATCGGCTGCGATCATGTCAAGGATAAGACGGTTACCGTCATTGCCAGCTTCAATGCCGTAAATCTTGCCTTCCAGCGCGTCCGCATGCGCTGCAAGATCGTCAAAACTGTCGATGCCAAGTGCGGCCCCTGCGGCATTGGTGGCCAAGGTGTATTTCGCGCCGGTCAGGTTGGTGCGCACTGTGTCGACGGTTTTGGCCTCGCGGTAAGGCGCTATGTCGGCTTCCATGGTTGGCATCCAATTGCCCAGAAACACGTCAATATCGCCCCCGGCCATCGACTGATATGTCACCGGAACGGAGAGGATTTTGATCTCGGTCTCATATCCCAACGCATCCAGGATCAGCGTGGTCACAGCCGTCGTCGCAGTGATGTCGGTCCAGCCGACATCCGAAAATGTAACCTTATCGCAGCCTGCGGCAGCGGCGGGACCTGCCAAGGCCAGAACCGCAGCGGATGTCAGAAGGGCGTGTTTGAAGTGTGTCATGGCGTTTCCTCTAATCTGTTTGCGTTTTTTGTTGATTGACGAGTCAATAAACTTCACGATAGCCCGGTTGGCAAGTTTTAATTGGAACGAGCAATGCCGAAACTTGGAATGGAGCCTATCCGAAAAGGCGCTTTGGTCAAAGCCACGATCGTGGAAATTGGCTTGGCGGGCAGTTTGGATGTGACTGTCGGGCAAATCGCCCGGCGCGCGGGCATGTCCACAGCCTTGGCACATCACTACTTCGGCGGGAAAGAAGCGATCTTTCTGGCCGCGATGCGCCATATCTTGTCGCTTTATGGCGCTGAGGTCCGGGGCGCTTTGGCGATGGCCAAGGGCGATGCAGGGCGGCTGGATGCGATCCTTGCAGCCTCTTTCAGCCCGACGAGTTTCCGGCGCGAGGTGATTTCTGCTTGGCTGAACTTTTACGTTCTGGCGCATGCTTTGCCGGGGGCAATGCGGCTTTTGTCGGTGTATCAGCGGCGTCTGCGATCCAATTTGCTGGTCTGTTTGCGCCCGATGTCTGGTACGCGTGCCGAAGCGCTGGCCGACGGTCTTGGCGCTTTGATCGACGGGGTTTACCTGCGCGAGGCGCTGAAGGACGGACCGCCCGATGGTGCGGGGGCCATTGCCATGGCGCGGGCCTATCTGGCTGCAGAGTTAGCCGCTGAGCTGGCTGCAGATCAAACCTCAATACTGAAAACTGATGTGAAGGATACTGACATATGAGGGCTCAACCCGAAGCCAGCCATTTTGTGAATGGCGCCTATCTGGAAGATGAAACCGGGTCGGAAATAGAGGTCATCTATCCTGCCACCGGTGAAATTATTGCGATTTTGCACGAGGCAACGCCGGATGTGATCGAAGCCGCCGTTAGCTCTGCGGCAGATGCGCAACGCGAATGGGCGGCGCGAAAGCCGGTCGAGCGGGGGCGCATTTTGCGCCGCGCCGCCGATCTGATCCGGGACTATGGCGATAGCCTGGCCCGATTGGAGACGCTGGATACCGGCAAGCCGTTGCAAGAAACGCTGGTGGCCGACTGGCCTTCGGGCGCTGATGCTTTGGAATATTTTGCCGGTCTGGCCCCGACGGTTGTGGGCGAAACCATTCCGCTTGGCGGTGATTTTGCCTATACTTTGCGCGAGCCTTTGGGGGTTTGCGTGGGGATCGGCGCTTGGAATTATCCCTGCCAGATCGCATGCTGGAAATCCGCACCAGCCCTTGCGATGGGCAATGCCATGATCTTCAAACCTTCCGAGATCACCCCTTTGGGCGCTTTGCAACTGGCCGAGATCTTTATCGAGGCCGGTCTGCCCGCAGGCCTGTTTAATGTGATTCAGGGCCGAGGGGTGGTAGGGGCTGCGCTGGTGACAAACCCGCGGGTGGCAAAGGTGTCGTTGACCGGTTCGGTCTCAACCGGGCGCAAGGTTTATGCGGCGGCTGCGGCAGGCGTGCGGCATGTGACAATGGAATTGGGTGGGAAATCCCCGCTGATTATCTTTGAAGATGCCGATCTTGATAGCGCCGTTAATGCTGCGATGCTTGCGAATTTCTATTCGGCGGGGCAGGTCTGCTCTAACGGGACGCGGGTTTTTGTGCAAAGCGGCATCAAAGAGGCCTTTCTGGCGAAACTCGCCGAGCGGGCGGGTCGGATTGTCCTTGGCGATCCGTTGGATATGGCGACCCAGATGGGGCCGTTGGTATCGCGCGCGCAGCATGAAAAAGTCATGTCCTATATCGGCAAGGCCATCGCCGAAGGCGGCAGGCTGATCTGCGGCGGTGCCAGCCCAGAGGCGGATGGTTGGTTTGTCGAACCCACGGTCTTTGCCAATATCACCGATGACATGACGCTTGCGCGCGAAGAGGTGTTCGGGCCGGTGATGGCCGTTCTTGACTTTGAGACTGAAGAAGAGGTTGTAACCCGCGCAAATAATACAGAATTTGGTTTGGCGGCTGGCGTTTTCACCTCGAATATGACCCGCGCGCACCGGGTGATTGCGGCACTGGAAGCCGGAACCTGCTGGATCAACACCTATAATCTGACGCCGGTTGAAATGCCGTTTGGTGGATCAAAACTGTCAGGGGTTGGTCGTGAAAACGGCCGCGCTGCTGTTGATTACTACAGCCAGATTAAATCGGTCTATGTCGGGATGGGGCCGATCGAAGACCCCTATTAAGTGCGAAACCGACCAATCGCGAAACCGGTGGGGGGCTTGCGCGCCCCATTGCCACCAAAGCCGCGCTGATACCGAACGCTGGCCAATGAATGAACTGAGGATGCAATGAAAGCGGATTTTGTAATTGTGGGGGCGGGGTCGGCTGGCTGTGCGATGGCTTACCGTTTGGGCGAGGCCGGTGCTTCCGTTATTGTGATCGAACATGGCGGCACGGATATAGGCCCGTTCATCCAGATGCCCGCCGCACTGTCGTATCCGATGAATATGCCGATGTATGATTGGGGCATGGCGTCAGAGCCAGAACCGCATCTTGGCGGGCGCAGCCTTGTGACGCCGCGCGGCAAGGTGATTGGCGGGTCGTCCAGCATCAATGGCATGGTCTATGTGCGTGGTCATGCCAAGGATTTCGACCATTGGGCCGAGACGGGCGCTACTGGTTGGGGCTATGCGGATGTGCTGCCCTACTACAAGCGGATGGAGCATTGGCATGCGGGGCACTCGCCCTACCGAGGCAGCGATGGCCCGCTGCACATCAGCCGTGGCCCGCGTGACAATCCCTTGTTTGACGCGTTTATCGAGGCGGGCCGGCAGGCAGGCTATCCTGTTACGCAAGATTATAACGGCGAGGCGCAAGAGGGTTTTGGCGCGATGGAGGCCACGATCCACAAAGGCCAGCGCTGGTCCGCCGCAAATGCATATCTGAAACCCGCGATGAAGATGTTCAATGTGACCTTGGTGCGTGGTCTGGCCCATAAGGTGGTCATAACCGAGGGCCGCGCGACAGGGGTCGAACTGTCGCGTGGCGGCAAAGTGCAGGTGATTGAGGCCGCGCGCGAGGTTATTTTAGCAGCGTCCAGCCTTAACTCTCCGAAATTGCTGATGCTTTCCGGTATTGGCCCTGCTGCTCATTTGGCAGAACATGGCATCAAGGTGGTGGCCGATCGCCCCGGCGTTGGTGCGAATTTGCAAGACCACCTCGAGGTGTATATGCAATTCGCCAGCCTTCAACCGATCACGCTTTACAAGTATTGGAACCTGTTTGGCAAAGGCTTGATCGGGGCCCAATGGCTGTTCACACGCAAAGGGCTTGGGGCTTCGAACCAGTTCGAGGCTTGTGGCTTTATCCGCTCGAAGAAAGGTGTGGAATACCCTGATATTCAATATCACTTCTTGCCAATAGCAGTGCGTTATGATGGCAAAGCCAGTGCCGAAGGCCACGGTTTTCAGGTCCATACCGGCCCGATGCGCAGCCCGTCAAAAGGCACCGTGCGCCTGCGCTCTGCCGATCCAAAAGACAACCCGGTGATCCGGTTCAACTATATGTCTGACCCGCAGGATTGGGAGGATTTTCGGGCCTGCATCCGCTTGACG
>JBLIGH010000109.1:0-9125 GCA_047636855.1 Pseudorhodobacter sp. | reverse complement strand
GGCAGATGCGTCAGAGAATGGGTTGCCGCGCGAAACCAGTTCGCTATTCTATACCCAGAACGGTTCAACAGATGAACCGTCAAAACTGCATGGGCTGACCCTCATACACAGAGTTTCGGATACTCCCAGAAGTTGGGGTATTGCGACCAATGACGGCTTGGAACCCATAGCCCTCAAAATCGATAAATCTGCATTTAGTTGGTTTTAACTATCTTTTGCCTTCTAGCCTGCGCAAGGTTGGCCTCCATAGATTAAAGGCTTTTCATGAAATTTAAATTTTTTGCACTTTTCGGGATCACTTTCTTGTCTGGCTGCGGTGCAGAGCTCGCTTTAGTCGGTGCAGCGGCTGTCACTGCCCCAATATGGGTGCCAATCGAATACAGTGTCAGCCAATCCGGCATTGTTCAGCCGGTGGAGGTTTTTTCAACAGACAACGAGCGAGTCTCGCCGCCATTTTCAGGAAATGCAGAAGCCAAATTTAAAGTTACGAAAGCTACAATAGTCTGCAGCGGTCGGCATAAAATCGGCGAGAGCTCAAAAAATGGTGTGGCGCTTGTATGCAATAAGGGACTTAAAGGCAGGGTAAATTTTTCACGTTTCACAACGAGAGCAGCAGCACTAACGATTGGTCCAAAATCCGTTCCCGAAGAACGTATCGGAACGCTTAGTGGGATACTATTTAGCTGCATTGGAAAGTATAACGTGAGAAAGGACGGCTTCGACCCGTTCTTTTTACCCTGCCCGGAAAAGGGGGCTGCGGTGATCTCTTCGATGAAAACAGAAAAAGATCCTGAAGCGTTCAGGGTTTGGATTAATCCGCCGAAGTGAAACAGAGGGTAACGGCAGCAAAGTCCCGTTGCGCCGACCTTGGCATGGGCGTCTGAACCACTCCGAGGCTAAACTAAAAACTGTATTAGCAATCACGCCAAACGGGACCATCGGTGCCGACGTCTAAGGTCTGAAATATTGGATGCCCACCTTGCGCGCCCGGGCGTCAAGCGATGTGAATGGCTGAAGCGCGGAACGGCGGGGGGGGCGGTAAATCTTTGGGACTATCGGCGAGAGTACCGGAGTGGGCTGCACTTTGCGCGCATCCACAATTCAGAGCATTTGGTGCAAAGCGGGGAGAGGTCCAAACCCCAGCGCCTTCAAATCAGGACCGGGCGGGGTAGCAAAATTTGCGCGCGGCCACTTGGGAGAAGAAAGGCCCAAAGCCATTCCATGCAATCAGATGCGATAGAGACAAAGGTTTAAGCGTTTTTTCTTTGTGGGGCCTTATGTGGGGCAAAATCAGAAATCATGAAAATTATTCAATGATTTCAGTGGGTGTTGGCGGAGGCGGTGGGATTCGAACCCACGGTGGGCTTCCACCCACGCTCAGTTAGCAACCGAGTGCTTTCGGCCTCTCAGCCACGCCTCCGACGGTGTTCATTTAACAACGCTCAAGCCCGTGGGCAAGAGTGAAAAGCGGCTTTCGGTGCAAACACTTCCGGCAATAGACGCGACATCGCGCCGCCAGCAAGATATGAGGGCAAATCAGGGCTAGGAATAAGCGCGGGCAAACTTCGTAGCGCAGTTAATTTGGCCGCATCATGGACACCGCGGCAACCAAAGGCGCAGGCACAGCCATCACCCGGGCATTATCTTCACCAATCTTACACCATTTCGCAGCCGCTATCAGCCGCTTAAGCAGGCCATCGCCGATGATATGGCAACAGAACTCAGCCACCATCTGCTGGATGCGCAAAAGGCCCACATCCCGCAGATGATTGTGGCCGCGCAGGTTGCCGCCCTTGGATATCATACCCGCCGCCCGCGACCCTGCCCGCATTTGTGCCGCAATGCTGGATCAGATGACCGACCCCCACCCACAAAACACCTCTGGCGCATGATGACGTTACCCGCGCCGTCGCTGCCATACTGACCCGCCATCTGGCTGACACCACCACCTCTGAAACCCTGCGTCCCGCCTTTGAGGATACCGTAGCCGAAAACCCGCGCTCCATCGCCCAACAGGTCAACGCGCTGACCTTCCAGGTGAAAACCGCCATTTTGGTGCAGGTCAAACGCCTGAATGCGCTGGCCCTATTTGATAAACCCGCCGAAGCGATCACTGCGGCCTTGGCACTGGAACAGCAAGAAGACCGCCAGCGACAAGCAGCCTCCAACGCGCGTCAGGCCGCCTTATTTGATATGGGCGCATCCAAAACCGCCTCTGCCGCGCGGCGCCTTGTCGCGCGCCTGCAGCTTGATGCGCCTGCGGATATGTTCGACGCGATCCGCGTCCTGCTGATCGAATGGTTGGTGTCGAGCCGCGACAAGGGCCTGCGTTTTGACGCTGCCGTGACCATCATCTGGCCCGGCACAGCCAACCGCTGCCCCAACCCCCGATCAACGAGGGGCTGCATTGCATGTTCTGGGCATCGCCTTAGCAACGCTGGGTGAAAGTGAGGGCACCGCGGCCCACCTGACCGATACCATCGTGGCCAAGACCCGCGCGCTGGTGGCGCGGCTGGCGTAAGGCGCGACGCCCTTTCCGCGCCTCAGCCCGGCAAAGACCCGTCCAGCACATAGCGCAGCACTTGCGCGACTTGTTCGGCGGTTTCAACCACGGCCAAGGCCGCTGCGTCGACCTCTTTCAGCGCGTGCTGATGATCGGCGCCATGCATCACAATCAGCGATTTACCCATCGCCGCCGCCTGCCCCGCTTCAAACGCCGCATTCCACTGCTTGTATTTCTCGCCAAAGCGCACCACGACCACATCTGCCGCCGCAAGCGCCCGACGCGTGCGGATCGCGTTCAGCTTGGCCCCTTTGTGATCGTGCCAAAACTTATCCGCCTCCGCCCCCATGATCGCCACCCCGCAATGATCCGAGGCATCATGATCGGTGACAGGGGCGGTGAATTCCACATCCAGCCCCGCACATCCCGCCGCCACGTCCGCCCGCCAACCGGTGTGAATTTCCCCCGACAGATACACTTTCAACGCCATGGCTTCCCCCGTTCAATTACCCAGACAGCTTAACAAGCCCTGCCCCAAGGTCCACCCCTGCCCGTTATCGCCCCGCGCTATCCCCTCGGGCCAAAGCCATTTTTCGCTTTGGCATTGTGGAAATCCGACCTAAAGTCGCTTCCGGTCCATATGGGGTAGACTATGCTTGGCGAACTATGGGCTTGGGCGAATGACAATGGCGGCGGGCTGGCCTTGCTCGCGCTGCTGTCGCCATTGGCGGTTTTTTTGGTCAGCCATATCGCGCGGCATTTGGGCGGCATTTCAACGCGCGAAAAGCTAGAGGACCCGGCCTTTTGGCCGGATCTGGCGGCAGAATATCGCGGCACCAGCAGCGACGCCTATTTTCAATCGCTCGAAAAGGTTCTGGGCTTTGCGGCGCGTTGGTATGGCGACAAATCCCTGTCCTGGCGCGCCTATGGGACCAGCCTGACCTTGGCCGTGATCTACCCGCTTCTGGCGCTGGTGATTGGCTGGGGGGCTTTCAACATCTGGGCCCCAGCCGGGCTAGAGGTTTTTCGCGATATTAGCAGCGGGTTTGAACGCGCCTGGCGCTTGGCAGTGTTTGCGGCAGGGCTTGGCCTGTGCTTCTATATTTATAGGAATGCTGAAACGTTTTCGCATTTCGTTGTTGGATTTTTAGTTGCCCCGCTTGACAAGCGTTTTCGCCGATTGAGGTTGACAAGATGCTGCGCAAGATCGGCCGGGCAACGCTTTGGGGGCAAGCCGTGGCGTCGGTTTTCGTTGCCCTGCCCCTTGCCGGTTTGCTTTGGGCCGGGATCGCGCTGCTGCTCTAGCCGGTGCTGCCGGGCGGTTGCGCGCAATCGTCGCATCATGCTTAACGCCAGCGCGAGCGGTCAAACATCTGCCCAGCGTCTGGCACAGGTGGCAGACGCAAAGCATCCCGGTACCGCACTGAAATTCAGCGGATTATAGAAACGTTCTAAAGACCTTAACCCGAGAAAAGGAAGTGCAGAACGTCGCCGTCCTTCACCTCATAGGTCTTGCCCTCGACCCGGAACTTTCCGGCCTCTTTCGCGCCAGCTTCGCCCTTGCCCGCGATGTAATCGACATAGGCAACCGTCTCGGACCGGATGAAGCCCTTCTCGAAATCGCCATGGATCACGCCTGCCGCTTGCGGGGCCAGCATGCCCTTGGTGATCGTCCAGGCGCGGGCCTCTTTCGGGCCGACGGTGAAATAGGTCGACAGGCCCAACAACTGATAACCCGCGCGGATCAGACGGTCGAGGCCCGCCTCTTCCAGCCCCATTTCATCCAAGAACATCTCGGCTTCCTCGGCTTCAAGCTGGCTGATCTCTTCCTCGATCCGAGCAGAGATCACCACCATACCAGCACCCTGACTTGCAGCCATTTCGGCCACACGCGCGGATTGGCTATTGCCGTTGGCCGCACAAGCTTCCTCGACATTACAAACGAATAGCACGGGTTTCGAGGTCAAAAGCTGCAACAAACGCCAGTTGCGCAGGTCGTCCTCGGGCACGTCAATGCTGCGTGCGGGCTGGCCATTTTCCAGCACTTTTTGCGCCATGGCCAGCAGGCGGTCCTGATCGGCGGCGTCTTTGTCGCTGCCCTTGATCTTGCGTGCAAGGTTGGCGCGGCGACGCTCGATGCTTTCCAGATCCGCGAGCATCAGCTCGGTCTCGATGGTTTCGGCATCGGCGATCGGGTCAATCTTACCCTCGACATGGGTGATATCGCCGTCTTCAAAACAGCGCAGCACATGGGCAACGGCGTCACATTCGCGAATGTTTGCAAGAAATTGGTTGCCCAGACCCTCGCCCTTGGACGCGCCGCGCACAAGACCCGCGATATCCACAAAGGTCATTCGCGTCGGAATGATCTGCTTGGACCCGGCAATCGCTGCCAGTTTTTCCAAACGGTCATCGGGCACGGCCACATCACCGACATTCGGCTCGATCGTGCAGAACGGGAAATTGGCCGCTTGCGCCGCCGCAGTCCGGGTCAACGCATTGAAAAGGGTTGATTTTCCAACATTTGGCAAACCAACGATACCCATTTTGAAACCCATGGTTTCCCCCATAGCAATGGCCACGCGGCCCATAAATAACGGGCCGCTTATCCTTCATCCCCGCCCGACTTACAAGCCGCTGGCAAGCCTGCGCAAAAGGGAAAACGCGAGGCCTTTGAAAGGCGGACAAAACATTGCGCCAACAAAGTGTCAGTTGATGTTGAAATCGCGTCAGACCAAACTGCACCATTGATTTCCGGCCCTACATTCGGCAAACGAAGCTGCAGCTTACCAACAGGACAATGACCATGACCCGCATCGACCAGAAATTCGCCGCTCTGAAAGCTGCCGGGAAAAAGGCGTTCGTGTCTTATATCATGGCAGGTGACCCAGATGTGGAAACCTCGCTGGCCGTGATGAAGGGACTTCCGGCGGCTGGTGTCGATGTGATCGAAATCGGCCTGCCCTTCACCGACCCGATGGCCGATGGCCCCACCATCCAACTGGCAGGCCAACGCGCGCTGGAAGGCGGCATGACGCTGAACAAAACGCTGGCGATGGTGGCCGAGTTCCGCAAAGAGGATGACACAACGCCGATCGTCTTGATGGGCTATTACAACCCTATCTACAGCCGCGGTGTCGATCTGTTTTTGACCCAAGCCAAAGCCGCAGGTATCGACGGTTTGATCGTGGTCGACCTTCCCCCCGAAGAGGATACCGAGCTGTGCATTCCCGCGCAAAAAGCCGGGCTGAACTTCATTCGGTTGGCGACGCCCACCACAGATAACAAGCGCCTGCCGAAGGTGCTGCAAAACACCTCTGGCTTTGTCTATTACGTCTCGATTACCGGGATCACTGGGGCCGCAGCCCCAGAGGCGCAGGATGTGGCACCCGAAGTGGCGCGGATCAAGGCGCAGACGGATCTGCCGGTTATCGTCGGCTTTGGCATCACGACGCCCGAGGCCGCTCAGGCCATGGCGGGCATTGCCGATGGCTGTGTCGTCGGCTCGGCCATCGTGAAAGATATTGCCGCCGGAAAATCTGTCGCAGAGGTTCTGGCACGCGTTGCGGCCTTGGCGGCAGGCGCGCATCGCGGTTAAACGCTTCGGTGCTTATCGATCGAAACTGATTAGCTCAAAGCCAATCCGGCTGTTTTTGCAGATGGATTGGCGGTTAAAGGTCCAGCCTTTCTAGGGATGTCAATTCCGGCTCGCCGCCGCGCGCGCCAGAGCCTGCTGCAATCCACAGCCTATTGTCGTAAACCAATGCGTTGGTGCCATGGCGAGCCCGACCTAAAGCGGCCCCCACAGTCCAACTGCCCGTAGCGGGGTCAAAAATTTGCGTCTCGGTATAGGCTTCTGCCCGCCCGGACTCGCCGCCAGTATAATAAATCTTACCGTCCAACACGCCAGCACCCCCTGCCGCAGTCGGCACCGGGATGGGGTCGGGCAGAGTTGACCACATTCCCGTGGTAAAATCATAAACATCGACCTCGGGAATGGTTGCGAAAAACAGCGCATTATAGTCGGTGCCATTGTGGCGCCCGGTTTCACGCCCTGCAAAGGAATAGAGCTTATCACCAATGATCAGCGCAGGCGCATGGTCACGCCGATGCGGTGCATCGGGCAATTCTTGCCATTCACCCGTTTCGGGATGAATACGGTCAAACCAAGCCTGCGTGCCGGAATGATGGCCGTCAATGATACCACCGACGACGTAAATCCAACCGTCGGAATGCAAAACGCAACCAGCCCCGCCCCGCCTGCGACCTTCGGGAATAGGGTGACCTCGCCGCCAACTGTCGGTTTCGGGCGCATAGATGAACACGCAATCCAGTGGCACCTCGCGGGGAAACACCCCTGTCATGGTGCCAAGCAGCCAAAACTCCCGCGCGATTGTGACGGGTTGGAAATGATGGATTTCCATTGGCGGTGGGCTTTTGGCAACCCAGGTTGATGTTTCGGTATCGAACATATCAACAGGCTGCACCCGCCTGCCACCAAAGAGGTAGAACTTGCCGTTCAGCTCGGCAAAGCCATTTTCATGGCGGGCATGCGGTTGGCCCGTCGTGGCAAGTGTGGTCCATTCGGGCATCAGATATCCTTCGTTGGCTTTCGCAACAGTAGGAAGATCGAGACCAATACGTCAACCGCCGCCGCAGCAGTGCCAATTATATCCAGCAAACGGCCTTCACTGATATCGAGGCGGACAGAAATATAGATGCAGGCAAAATCGGGCGGCTAAATCAAAAATATTGCGCTTCAACCGCCATATTGGTAATCAAACGTTACCACATTTCAGGGGGTTCTTATGCCAGTCATTACCAGCATCGACGATCTAAAACGACTGCACAGACGCCGAGTGCCGAAAATGTTTTACGATTACGCTGAAAGCGGCAGCTATACCGAACAGACATTCCGCGAGAACTCTTCGGATTTCGCGCAGCTGCGGCTTCGGCAAAAGGTTGCAGTCGATATGTCGGGGCGCACGACGCAACATCAGATGATTGGCGAAAAAGTGGCTATGCCCGTGGCGCTTGCACCTGTCGGCTTGACCGGGATGCAGCACGCAGATGGCGAGATATTGGCGGCAAAAGCGGCTGAGAAATTTGGGGTGCCCTACACCCTTTCGACAATGAGCATTTGCTCGATCGAGGATGTGGCGGCGCAGACAACGAAGCCCTTCTGGTTTCAGGTCTACACGCTAAAAGACGACGACTTCATGCGTCGCTTGTTTGAGCGGGCGCGGGCGGCAAACTGTTCGGCCATTGTTATCACCGTCGATTTGCAGATCATGGGGCAGCGACACAAGGACCTGAAAAACGGGCTGTCAGCGCCGCCAAAACTGACACCGCAATCCATCGCCAATATGATGACAAAAGTGCCATGGGGGCTGGAGATGCTGCAAACCAAGCGGCGGTTCTTTGGCAATATCGTCGGTCACGCCAAGGGCGTTTCGGACCCCTCCAGCCTGTCTAGCTGGACTGCCGAGGCCTTTGATATGTCCTTGGATTGGAAGCGGATCGCGAAATTCAAGGAAATGTGGGGCGGCAAAGTCATTCTGAAAGGCGTGATGGATGCCGAGGATGCCAGGAATGCCCTATCGGTCGGGGCCGATGCGATTGTGGTGTCCAACCATGGCGGGCGGCAATTGGACGGGGCGCTTTCTTCGATCCGGGCCTTGTCCAGCATTGTCGATGCGGTCGGTGACAAGATCGAAGTGCATATGGACAGCGGCATCCGGTCGGGTCAGGACGTGCTGAAGGCGCTGTCTTTGGGCGCAAAGGGCACCTATATCGGGCGGGCCTATATAAACGGTCTCGGCGCGATGGGCGAAGCGGGCGTGACCAAGGCATTGGAAGTGATCCAAAAAGAGCTTGTAACGACGATGGGGCTTTGCGGCGAACAGACAATTGACGGTCTTGGGCGGCACAACCTTCTGATCCCAAAAGGATTTGAAGGCGATTGGGTTGAATGATGGGTTGGCCTGCGCTACCCGGCCTTGCACTGGCCGGGCCGTTGCGGTGATCCTGCCCCGTTAAGACCCCTACGCTTTGGCCGCAGCCCGCGACCAAGGTGGGACAGCTGCGCGGCCATAATCTGCACCACGCGAAGCCCTGCGATTTCGGACATTCGCCAACAAAATCGTAGCAAATCACGCATTTATTGCTGTCCTTGGTGGAAAAAAGCTTTCCATCGCTCGGATTCTCGGATAATTGCCCCCGGTCGCGTCGCACACCCTTGGAGGGCGGCGGATTTAACATATGGAGAATTATTATGGCTGGTGAGATCCCGGATCTTATTGCCGAGGTACGCGCGGGGACAGGCAAGGGGGCCGCCCGCCAAGCTCGTCGCGAGCAGCTTGTACCCGGTATTGTTTATGGCGGCGGCTTAGACCCGCAGCCTTTGAATATCAAGTATAACTACTTGATCAAAAACCTGAAGGCAGGTCGTTTCCTGTCGACGCTGTTCAACCTCAAAGTTGAAGGCCAAGAGGACGTGCGCGTCATCTGCCGCGGTGTGCAACGCGATGTTGTCAAAGACACGCCTTTGCACCTGGACCTGATGCGCTTACGTCGCACCAGCCGCATCAGCCTGTTCATCCACGCTGATTTCATCAACCAC
>JBLIGH010000108.1:0-9220 GCA_047636855.1 Pseudorhodobacter sp. | reverse complement strand
TCGCCTTGAAACTTTGCGCGAAGGCTGATCGCGACATGCCGACAAGGGCGGAAAGTTTTTCAAGGCCCAACTCTGACCAATTTTGATCATGGATTGCCGAAAGCGCCCGCGCGATACGCTCGTCGCGCAAGCCGTTATGGAACCCGATATGGCCCTTGTTGATCTCAAAATATGCGCGCAGGATCGCCACAAGCAACGCATCTGACAGCTTACGGATCAGCACGGCACTGCCCGGTCCCGGCAAATTGGATTCCGAAATCAGAATGTTCAGAAGACCCAGCAGATTATAGGTCGCGGGCAGGGATTCCGAGCGGACAAAAATGACAGTTGGCAATTCTTGAATGAGCGGATGTTTATGTCCGAAATCATATTCGAAATGACCACAAACCATCCGCGTGGCCCGACCCGAGGACGTGAACAGCGGGTCACCTCGGCCTAAAGCCTCCATCACTTCCCGGCCTGATACGGCAGCGCTGTGAGGGTTGTCGCTGATCGTGTGCGATGCGCCTTTGGGAAACAGCAACACATCGCCCGTGGATAGTTCGTGATGTGTGCCGTCATACTCTACAACCGCCACCCCGCGCACCAGAATATGGAACTGCGCAAAGCCGGTATTTTCGACCCTCATCCCCCAAGGTGCGCAGAAATCCTTCTGGAAATAAACAGAGCTTTGCACGCCAATGAGGTCAAGCACCTCGCTCAAAGGATCAGACATATTATCTCCGTCGTTTTTATTGTCGTACACTATTTTCGGACTTTGCATCTATAAATTAGGACTTTAAAGCCTTATGCGACAAGCTTGACACGGTATGTTGAACTGCAAGGCTACCACACCGGTGGTCTTTATATGGGAGAAGACCATGAAGTTCACATTCGCAACCGTCACAACTCTTGCAATGATCGCGGGTTTCAGTGCCGCCAATGCAGCCGATGACACCATTTCAGCGACCCTCAAGGAAGAAGACAAAAGTTTCGCGGCCGTTATGGGACCGGTTGAATTTGCCGATGCTTTCGGAAGCCGTGAAACTGGCCCGCATGGTACATTTGGCAGCTTCCCTGCAGGCTTCGCGACGCCAGAGCATATCCATTCGCATGGCTACCGGGCCATCGTGACCAAAGGCGAGATGACCAACCCGTTTGGCGATGAAGCCAACCCACCCGTTCTGAAGCCCGGTTCTTATTGGGCTGTGGCTGCGGGCGAAGCGCATGTTACTGCTTGCGTGTCCGCGATTCCTTGCGAGTTTTTCATGTTTTCAAATGACGGCTTCGATTTTGTAACGTCCGAATAATATTACTTCGCTGCCCTTCCGTGGCGATACGGTGGGGCAGATCACCACGATTGGATTTTTGACGCCTCGCTGCACCTATGGCCAAGCAGCATTGCCGTTGAAAAAACCACGTCGTGTCTTTAGGTCTTTGCACTACAATGGTCAGATTGTGGGTAGGATATGGGCCACACTCGGGCTGGTATCTCTACTTTGACGAACCGTTCGATACGAGTATTCGTGACCAAGTAGGAGGCCCCTAAAAGATGATTGGCAAATTATCGATACAGGACAAACTGGATGCCACAGCGGTGCTGGTCTTACGGCTGGGTCTGGTCTGGTTTATATTCTTATGGGCGATCCACAAGATCATCACCCCCGGCCAATATCAAAATCTGGCGCGTCATATCGACAAGGTCGATATCAGCCTGCTTCAGGTCTATGGAATAGGCACGATCCAGATCGTTTTATGCGCCCTCGCCGCGCTTGGTCTGTTTCGCTACTGCACTTACGGTGCTTTGGGCATCATGCATTTCTTTACCGTCACCCGACGTTGGCCGCAGTTTCTGGATCCCTTCGCGGTGAATGACAAGGGGTTCCCAATCAACCGCAACCCGGTGATTGATCTGGCTGTTTTGGGGGCGTTTATCGCCTTGGTCTTGCTGATCCGCCGCGATCACTTCAGCATCGGTGCGTGGTTGGGGCGGAAAACCCGCCCCCGGTGGTGGTTGTAAGGGATCGATATGAAACGAGCCTTGGCTGTTATTTGCCTCGTTGCCCTTGCTGGCATTGCCTATTGGGGGCTGCGGCCTTCGCCTTTTGACAGCGTAAATCCACTGCTGTCAGATGGGGCGCCTGTGCATTTTCTGGATGGGCTTGATACCGAATCCTTGCCCGATGGCTGGGTGCTGCGGACCTTCTTTCGCGTGACACCCGCCGACTACCAAATGACCCAAGAGGATGGCAAAAAGGTCTTGCGCTGCACAACCGATAACAGTGCATCTATCCTTGCGCGGGACACCGAGATTGCAGTCAGCGCGCTGCCGATCCTGTCGTGGCGCTGGAAGGTGACCCAACCAATCGAAAGTGATGTCGATGAGGCAACGAAAGCGGGCGACGATCACCCGGTTCGGTTGTTTTTGATGTTTGCGAACGAGGCCGGTGAAATCCGTGCGACCGAGATCATCTGGAGCAATCGGAAATACTCACCGGGTGATTACAAAATCATCGGCTCCTTTTATCATTACGTCGCCAATGGGCTAAACCAGAACATCGGGCAATGGCATGAACAATCCACCGATCTACGTCAGCTTTACAGCGAAATCGGTGGCACCGGGGCAGCTACATTGCAGACGTTTGGTTTTTTCTGCGACAGCGACAACACCGGCGCGCGAAGTGATGGCCTGTTTGGTGACGTTTTGCTGTCGCCAGATTTGCAATAACCGGGCCGCCCGCTTGGGGGTTGATCAAGGGCGCGGCCCACGACTTGTCGGTTACCCCTGATCAAGATAGTCTTTTTCGCGACGAGGTATGGGCTTTAACGCTTGCGCGATTTTGGCCTGCTGGCTTCGCCCAAGCAAAGTCGGAGGCCGCCTGAATGCCCACAACACACAGATCGACCGAAGGCGCGGATCGCGAAAACCGCGCGGTCACAATTGCGGTCCAAGGGGTGGGTCTGATGGGTCGCCAGCACATCAAGGCAATCCAGGCCTGCCCTAAGGCGCAATTGTCGGCACTGATCGATCCCACACCACAGGCGCGCGATTTGGCCCGCGACTTGGGTGTGCCACATTTCCCGGATTTGAACGCCTTGCCGAACGACGCCCTGCCGCAGGCGGTTATTATCGCGACGCCCAATCAACTGCACGAGGAGCACACTTGTGCAGCTTTTGAACGTGGCCTTGCCGTTTTGATCGAAAAGCCGATTGCCGACACGGTCGAGGCCGCCCGACGGATGATTTCAGCGGGTGAACGTGCGGGCCTTCCGCTTTTGGTTGGGTTTCATCGCCGCCATAGTGCGGTCGTTTGCGCTGCCAAAGCGCGGATAGAGGCGGGTGATCTGGGAAAGGTCGTCTCGATGCACGCGACGACCTGGCTGTTCAAGCCACCGGCGTATTTTGACGCCGAATGGCGCAAGGAAAAGGGCGCTGGACCCTTGGGGATTAACATCGTGCATGACGTTGACCTGATGTGTTTTATGGCCGGGCCGGTGCGCCACGCTTTGGCTATGACATCACGGGCGACGCGGCAATTTGAGGTCGAGGATACAGCCGCTGTGATCTTGGAATTCGAAAGCGGCGCGCTGGGGACGCTCAATCTGTCAGACACAATCGTTGCCCCCTGGAGCTACGAGCTGACGGCTGGCGAAAACCCCGCCTATCCGATGACCGCAGAATCCAGCTATCTGATTGGCGGCACCCACGGCGCGTTGGACATCCCCAAAGCGCGGTTTTGGCACAACCCCGAACAGCGTGGTTGGTGGGAAAACATCGAAAGCCAGCCGCTCGACGTAACCCGCGAAGACCCATTGCGACGCCAGATCGACCATTTCTGCGATGTGATTACCGGCGCGGCACAGCCCCGTGTGACGGGTTATGACGGCTTGGCAGCAGTGGCGACACTCGAGGCTATCGCGCGCAGCGCCGCCAGCGGTGCGCGTGAAAGCGTTGAACGTTAGGGTGCCGTGGCAACCGCATTTAGGCTAAATACCAAGTGCCAACGCCTATTTTTCTCGGCCGTAGACCCTTATTCATCAATTGGGCGATGTCAGACAAATTCGATTTGGCGGCCTGATATGCCCAGACGAGATGCCTGCAAAAACGCGCTAATGTGCCAGTATCTTTGCCAGCGCAGGCAGGCTTGCGTTCATCGCCAGTACCTCGCAGGGGCCTGCAAGATGTTGTGCAAACGCGGCCGAGGCTAAGTGGCCGCCCGCACTTTCGATGATGACCATCCCGGCGGCTGCGTCCGACAGATGAAGCCGCGCCTCGTGATAGGCCTCGACCCGTCCAGTGGCGACCGACAAAAGCCCGATCGTTGCGGCCCCCTGTCTGCGGTATTCAGCGCCTACCTCCAGCAGCTTTCGGATCTGCCCCAAGTGGTGCTCAACCGACAGGCTGTTGGAATAGCCCAGCACAACCAGCGCGCGCGAAAGGGTGTCAGTCGTTGATACGTTCAGCGGTGCGCCATTCATCGTAGCGCGGTGATCTGGCCCTGCGATGGCCAGAAGCTCATGATCTGGAGCGAAAATAACGCCGTGGGTCAGGCGCCCGGCATGCGCATAACCGATCGAGATTGCCCAATCGGGCAGCCCGTGCATAAAATTTGTGGTCCCATCAATCGGATCGACAATCCACAACCCGCCCGTCGCATCCCCCAGCATGCCGCCTTCTTCGCCCAGCATCGCATCGTTGGGACAGGACTGCGCAATGGCATCGCGGATCAGGGTCTCTACGGCCAGATCGGCTGTGGTCACAAAGTCCTGCAGGCCCTTGGGTAGGGCGCAAAAGGTAGGACACGGGCTTGCACCGAGACATCCAGCGCCGATACGCTTTCATCCGCGATGTTCAGCTTGGGCGTCAGCGCCAGCGCGCGGGCGATGCAGATGCGTTGGCGCTGTCCACCTGAAAACGCGTGGGGGAATTGTCCAACTGTACCGAGGTCAAACCAACCCGCACCATCAACTCGGCGGCACGGGTGCCGCGGTGGGTCGGGTCGGTATCGCCGTGGATCAACAGCGGTTCGGCAATCTGCTCGCCGACGGTCATGCGCGTATCAAGCGCTGCCATCGGATCTTGAAACACGATCTGGGTTGTCGCACTTAAGTGGCGGTGCGCGGCGGCGGTCATGGTGCCAACGATCTGGCCTGCGACGCTGATATGGCCCTTATGCGGCACCAGCCCCACGATGGCGCGGGCGACGGTGGATTTGCCGCAACCGAACTCGCCAACCAGCGCAAAGGTTTCGCCCGCGCGAATGTCGAGGCTGACACCCTCGAGAGCATGGACCCGGTGTGTGACACGCTTCAGCACTCCCCCCGGATGTCAAAGCGCACTTGCACGTCGCGCACTCGGCCACGATCGGCGCACCCGTGCGGGCAAGCGGTGCACCACCTGACCCCATCCGAGGAACAGCGGCCAGTAGGTCGCGCGTATAGGTCTGGGTTGGGGCCGCGAAGATCTAGCGGACGTCGTCCGCCTCTTCAATACGGCCATTGCGCATGATGATGACCCGGTCGGCCATTTCCGCCACCACGCCCATGTCATGCGTAATCAGCAAGATCGACGTGCCTTGGGTCTGTTGCAGATCGCGCAACAACCCTAACACCTCGCGCCGCACGGTTACATCAAGCGCCGTCGCAATCAATACACGTTGGCGCATGCTGCCCGAAAGTTCGTGCGGGTATTGGGTCATTCGGCGCGCTGGATCGGACAATCGCACAGCCGTCAACGCCGCCAGTGCCTCGGCCCCGTGCTGCCTTGCGCAACAGCGCCGCATGGGCGCGACCCACTTTCGCCGGCAATCGCATGCGTCTGGCCGCGGCGCCCATAGATCGGGAACGTCCATTCCATTAACGGCAGTAAATTCTGGTTGGGACAGGCATCTAGATAGACAACATGGTCGGACGCTTCGAACTCTTCGTAAGGCAAGGCATACCACAAGGTGCCGCCGAATTTCTGTAGCGTGGGGATGATTTCCCTACGGCTCCAGGATGTGACGCAACCAATGATATGGCGCACAGGCGTGTCGCGCAGGATCTGTTCGCACAGTGGCGCGTAAAGATCGACGTTACCGCCCGGATCACACTCGATGGCGCACAAGGCGATGGACCCTGCGGAGTCCGCGTTGATACGCGCGACGGCATTCACCGCACCGGTTCGGCAGGCATCGCTGGTACGGGCATAGCTGCCACTGCGCGAGTAAAGAATACCAAGTGCGACTGTACGTTTCACATTACCCTCAAGCGAAAAACCCTGCCCAAAGTACCTTCCGAAAAGAAGGTATCGGGTCGGGGCGCGAATGCCGGTCGGCGACAAGCCGAAAGTAGAACTAGCAGGTTCCCAGTCGATGCCACGGTCAAGAGCAGGCAACAGACTAAATCGCGCTTTTGTCCTGGAATTGGGATTGCCTGTAAAAAACGACATTCTTGATGGTCGTCGCCCAATCCAAAGCCGTCACCTTAACGCTGTATTGCGCCCGAACCCTGATTCTGAAGCGGTGCGACCATTCCGCAAACAGGGTTTGGGGGACCTCATGATCATCGACGCGGCCGCATTCTCCCGAGCCGGGCAAGGGGCGGCGCGAAGGGTTTGGAACTGTCGCTTTGCGGCCCTGGTCAGGATCACCTTGACCAGTCAGAACTGCGCGAAGATTTCGCATCTGGCCGATGGGCGTTGCGTTGCGTACACTCGACCCAACTCACGCGCGGCGACGTCGATAATTTTACAACGCAATTGCGTGTGGCAATGGAACAGGCCCCAAGATGACCCAAGCCTTGACGCAAATGCGCCGCGAAATCCTTGAGATCCCGTCAGCGGTGGATCGTTTGTTGACCCAAGGCCACGCCGATATGGCGGCGGCGGCAAAGGCGCTGCGCGACCGAAACCCTGCGTTTATCATCAGTGTTGCGCGCGGGTCCTCCGACCATGTTGCCACCTATTTCAAATATGCCAGCGAGCTGTTGATGGGCGTGCCTGTGGCATCGGTCGGCCCCTCCGTTGCATCCGTTTACAAGCGCAAATTGCACCTTGCGGGCAGTGCCTGCGTGTCCGTTTCGCAATCGGGCAAAAGCCCGGATATCGTCGCGATGACCCGCCTCGCGCGCGAATGCGGCGCGCTGTCTTTCGCGATGACCAACAATTCTGCGTCACCTTTGGCAATGGTCAGCGATTACACCCTGAACTTGCATGCCGGGCCAGAGCTGAGCGTCGCGGCCACCAAGACCTTTGTCACCTCGGCGGTCTCGGCGATTTGGCTTTTGGCGGAATGGAGCGGCGATAAAGCCCTTTTGGCAGCAATCAGAACCCTTCCGGAAGCGTTGGAAAAAGCGGTGCAACAGAGCTGGCCCGAGGTTGCAGCAACCATCGGTGACCGGAAATCTTTGTTTTGTCTGGGGCGTGGGCCCGCCTACGCAATCTCGAACGAGGCCGCGCTGAAGTTCAAAGAAACCTGCCAATTGCATGCCGAGTCCTATTCGTCAGCAGAGGTTTTGCACGGGCCTGTATCGATCATCGACAAGGGTTTTCCGGTGATTGCCCTGACAGCAGCCGACGAGGCAGAAGACCTGCTGGTGCAGGTCGCGGATGATATCGCGGCCAAAGGCGCTGCGGTGTTTGTAACCTCGGGCAAGGTGAAGGTGGCGCGGTCGCTGCCGGTTGTTCGCACGGGGCATCCGCTGACGGACCCGATTGCCCTGATCGCCAGTTTCTACGCAATGGTTGAAACGGTGGCGGTTGCGCGCGGCATCAATCCGGATGCGCCGCGCCATTTGAACAAGGTCACCGAAACGCTGTAAGCGAGCTTAAAGATCAATTTCCACAACGCCGCCCGGATGTGCCGCGCGCGACTGACAGGTGATAAACGCCGTCTCGCGCTGCTTTTTGGACAGCACAAAATCGCGGTGCCCGACGTCGCCTGAAACCAGTCCGCATTTGCAGACACCGCATATCCCGTCGCTGCATTTCAGATCGATCGCAATCCCGTTTTCCAACAGCACCTCTGCCGCAGATTTATCGGCGGGAATGTGAAATTCCCGGCCCGTCCGCGTCAGTTTCAAAACGAACGGATCGTTCTGATATTCAGGGGTTTCCGGCACGCTGAAATATTCCAGATGCCGGTTTTCCTCGGGAAAGCCTGCGACCTCGGCTGCGGCCAGAACCGCAGCCATATAACCATCGGCCCCGCAGGTATAGACATGCGCGCCGTCGACATAGCGCAAGAGGTTGGTGATATCGGCGCGGCTGCCCTCGTCCGAAATGTGCAGATGCAGCTTGCCGACCCAAGGCATTCTTGCAAGATCACCCACAAAGCCCATTTTTGAGCGCGAGCGGCCAGAATAATGCACGGCGAAGGGCTTGCCCAAAGCGTGCAATCGGTGCGCCATGGCGATCATCGGGGTGATCCCAATACCGCCGCCCATCAGGTAGGTCATCGGCGCGCCTTCGTGCAGCGGGAAATGATTGATGGGTTGCGAGACGAAAACCTTGCGCCCTTCGGTAAAAATTCGGTGCAATAGCGCAGAGCCGCCGCGCCCCTTGTCTTCGCGCAAAACCCCAATCTGATAGACGGACCGGTCCGCAGGATCGCCTGACATCGAATATTGCCGCAAATACTCTGGGGCGACCACAATATCCAAATGTGCCCCCGCTTGCCAAGCGGGCAAATCACCGCCATCGATGCGGCGAAACTCGTATTTTGTGATGGCCTCGGCCTGTTGCTCGGCCAAGGTGACCAGCACCCGAACGACCGGGCTTTCGGCATTGTCCGGGCGGGCATGGGCAAGACCTTCGTGCTGCCCTCGCGCCAATTTTTCCTTGTAAGCCTCGGCGGTTATCATGGCTTGATAGGCCTCGATCCCGGCCTCGCGGTCCATTGGAAACGGGTAGGGGTAGGGATGCGGCGCCAAATTCGCCGGGTAAACCGCCAGCGTCTGATCCTTATATTGCAGGTCCAGATCCTTTTGCAGGTTGCGCGCATTCACTGGTTTTTGCGTCGGGCGGTAGCCGCCATCCTCTTCAACTTCCAGATCCCACCACCATTTTTTAACGGGGTTCAGCGCGCCTCGGTTCAACATATCATCAAGCTTGGCCAAGGCCGGGGCAGAGCGGGGAATATTCATCGCCGTCCAGCGAAAAGCGGCATCGGCCAGCACGCCCTCTAGGTTCCAGGGGCAGGTTTTCATGCAGCGGCCACACATCGCACCGCCGGGGGTGGTGATGCGGTAGGTCGCACATTTC
>JBLIGH010000107.1:0-9244 GCA_047636855.1 Pseudorhodobacter sp. | reverse complement strand
GCTTTTCGATGCGCGACCCGCTTGGGCCTGCATTGTCGGCGGGTGGCTGTCCATCATGGCCAAGAGCAAAATCTGCAGCGTTTGGCCCAAGCGGCTTTTCGATGAATGTTCCTTCGCACAGCCGGTTGATAGGCCCCGGCCATGTGGCAGACCTCAACACCTCTCAGAAGGTCATCGCCCTGCTCGACGATCACCGCTCTGTCCAATCGCCAGCCTTAAAAGCATACCGCAGCCAGAACTGTCAGCACCCCATCTCAAGAGCGTTTGCATGGTGGCCTGTGATTAGGATGCGATGACCTGGGCCGCGAAGGCCGTCTTTCAAAATCAGCCAAGTCCCGCAAAGAAGCAAAGCGAGACGAGCATCACGCCCCAAGAAAAAGGATTGAGCTTAGATGTTTTCCGCCCTTGGCATCCCCAGCACATGATACCCGCCATCGACGTGCAAGATCTCGCCCGTTGTATGCATGCCGTAATCGGATGCCAGATAAACCGCCGTGCCGCCCACCGATCCCAGCGTGGCATTGGTCAGCAAAGGCGCGTTCGTTTCGGTGTGGCGGAATGTTGCACGCGCCCCGCCAATGGCCGCCCCAGCCAGGGTTTTCATCGGACCAGGAGAGATCGCATTTACGCGGACCTTTTGCGGCCCAAGATCTGCGGCCAAATAGCGAACCGAAGATTCCAACGCCGCTTTGGCGACGCCCATCACGTTGTAATTGGGCGTTACGCGGTTCGATCCACCATAGGTCATTGTCAGCAGGCACCCGCCATTTGGCATGATCTCGGCGGCACGGCGGCTGACATCGATAAAGCTGAAACAGCTGATATCCAGGGTGTTTTTGAAATTACTGCGGCTGGTATTGCTAATCCGGCCGGTCAATTCGGTTTTGTCCGAAAAGGCGATGGCATGGACCAGAAAGTCGATGCTGCCCCATTCGTCTTTGATCTTCGAAAAAGCCAGATCAAGCGAGGCATCGTCCGTCACATCAACATCCACCATCAAGCTGGACCCAACGGAAGCTGCAAGCGGCTCTAACCGCTTGCCAAAGGCCTCGCCTTGATAGGTGAATGCCAGCTCGGCCCCTTCAAGGGCCAAAGCACGCGCGCACCCCCAAGCGATTGAACGTTCATTGGCGACGCCCATGATAAGGCCTCGCTTGCCCTTCATCAGATCGGCCATAAACGCTTAATCCTTGTACTTGCTCATCAGTAGCGTTGCATTGGTGCCGCCGAACCCGAAAGAGTTTGATATGATGCTGTCATGATCAACCTCTGCAAATTTGGTGGCAATTTCTTCTGGTTTCAGCTCCGGGTCAAGTTGGGTGACGTTGGCCGAGGCCGTGATAAACCCGCCCTGCATCATCAGCAGCGAATAAATCGCTTCGTGGACGCCGGTCGCGCCCAACGAATGGCCGGTCAGCGATTTGGTCGATGAAATCGGCGGTACAGATCCATCGCCAAAGACGCGGCGGATGGCCTTGACCTCGGTCACGTCGCCCGCAGGGGTCGAGGTGCCATGCGCGTTGATATAGGTGACTTTGCGGCCTTCAGGCAGCGTCGATACCGCAAGCTTCATCGAACGCTCGCCACCCTCACCTGATGGGGCAACCATGTCAGAACCGTCGGAAGTGGCCCCGTAGCCAGTGACTTCGGCATAGATTTTCGCACCACGCGCTAGCGCATGCGAAAGCTCTTCCAGCACCACAACGCCGCCACCGCCACCGATGACAAAGCCGTCCCGCGTGGCATCAAAAGGGCGTGAAGCGGTTTCGGGCGTGTCATTATATTTCGACGACATGGCCCCCATCGCATCAAACAGGCAAGACAACGTCCAATCCAGCTCTTCGCCGCCACCGGCAAAGACGATGTCTTGCTTGCCCATCTGAATAAGCTCGGTGCCATTGCCAATACAATGTGCCGAGGTCGAGCAGGCCGAAGTGATCGAATAGTTTACGCCTTTGATTTTGAAAGGCGTGGCAAGGCAGGCAGAGTTTGTGGACGACATGCAGCGTGTGACCATGAAGGGCCCCATCCGCTTTGGCGCGCCCTTTTGTATCACGGTGTTATGCGCCAGAAAGAAGTTCGAGGTCGACGGCCCGCCAGAGCCCATCACAAGGCCAGAGCGTTCGTTCGACACATCACCGGGCTCTAGCCCTGCATCGGCAATCGCTTGTTCCATCGCGATGAAGTTATAGGCCGCACCTGGGCCCATAAACCGCAAATCGCGCTTGTCGATCAGGTCTTCCAGCACGATCTGCGGCTTGCCATGCACTTGGCTGCGAAAGCCGTGCTCGACATAATCAGGGGCCGCAACAATGCCGGATTTTCCAGCGCGCAGGCTGACTTCAACCTCGGCGGCTGAATTGCCGATGGGCGAGACGATACCGATTCCGGTGATGACAACACGACGCATATGCGTAACTCCTTATTCCCAATCGTTTAAATGCGCGCCGTGCCCGCCTTGGGATTGGCCGCGCAGCAATGGGTTAGTTTTCGGATAGGGCGACTTTCATATCTTTGACCAGATAAATAACCTCGCCATCGGCTTCAACTCGGCCATCGGCCACACCCATGGTCAGGCGGCGGGTCTGAATGGCTTTGGTGAAATCCACGAAATAGCGCAGCATTTTGCGGTCGGGGCGAACCATGCCCGTCAGTTTGACCTCGCCCACACCCAGCGCATAGCCGCGACCTTGCCAGCCACGCCAGCCAAGATTGAAGCCTGTAAGCTGCCACAAACCGTCAAGGCCAAGGCAACCGGGCATGATCGGGTTGCCGGGAAAGTGGCATTCAAAAAACCACAGGTCAGGTGTGATATCGAATTCTGCCACGATATGGCCCTTGCCATGTTCGCCACCATCAGCCGACACCTCAGTAATCCGGTCCATCATCAGCATTGGAGGGGCAGGCAATTGCGCATTGCCGGGACCAAACAATTCCCCCCGCGCGCATTTCAGCAACCCTTCTTTGTCGAAACTTGTCGGATATTCTGACATATGGCCCTGCTCCTCGTGACGTATATTGACTTTCCTTCTCCATTAGCACCCGCATCTTGTGGCTGGCAAGGGTTGCACCATCCCAGAAAGGGGCTAGCTGCGCATTCGGGTTGAAACGAAGTGAAAAAATGCTTTATATAGAGGCTGAACCAAGGCGGGACGCAATGAAGACCATAAGCATCACACGCGGTACAGAATGGCTGGCCAAAGGCGGGCTGCGTCCAACGCGGCAGCGTGTGGCATTGGCGTCACTTTTGGTGGGGGACGGGCAGGATCGCCATGTGACTGCCGAAAGTCTGTTTGCGGCATCTTCTGATACGGGCGAAGGCGTCAGCCTTGCCACCGTCTACAACACGCTGCGCGCCTTTTGCGAGGCAGGGTTGATGCAAGAAGTCGTGGTGGATGGTTCGAAAAGCTATTTCGATACGCGGATGGATGACCATCCGCATTTCTATTGGGAAGATACGGCAGAGCTGACGGATGCTTCTGCCGAACAGCTGCAAATCGCGCGCCTGCCGGACATCCCGGAGGGGACCGAGATTGCCAAGGTGGATGTTGTTATCCGTCTGCGTCGCTGCACCTGAACCGACCCCGATATGCGGGAATCCGATCTTTACGCGCCGCTGAAGTCTTATCTTGAGGCGCAGGGTTATGAGGTCAAAGCCGAAATTGGCGATTGCGATATCATGGCGCGCCGGGGCGACGAGCCACCAATTGTCGTTGAAATGAAGCTAACCTTCAGTCTTGCCCTGGTGATTCAGGGGGTGGCGCGGCAAGGAATGTTCGATTTGGTCTATCTTGCGGTGCCGGTCAACAAGGGCTGGAAGCAACGCTACCGCGATGTGATCGCACTTTGCCGCCGTCTGTCGTTGGGTTTGCTGGCCGTAGGGCCAAAAGGCGTCGAGGCACATCTGGACCCTGCACCCTATGCGCCCAAGCTGAAGTCCAAGCCTGCGGCAAGGCTGCTACGAGAATTTGAGCGACGGGTGGGTGACCCAAATCTGGGCGGCATCACGGGCGTGAAAAAGATGACTGCCTATCGTCAGGACGCCCTGCGCTGTGCGGCGCATTTGGCGGCGGGGCCGTGCAAAGCCTCGGTCGTTGCGGCGGCAACAGAGGTGACGCGGGCAACCATCTTGATGCGCACCGACCATTACGGCTGGTTTGAGCGTGCCGAGCGGGGCATCTATGCGCTGACCCCCAAAGGCCAGGCTGCTTTGAGCGAATACAGCGCCGAGCTTGCAGCGCTACAATCTTCGTAGCGACGCTTGGCTCGTCACAGGGTCAGCTGCTTTTTGACCCGGTCGACAGGCGTGCCATCCGCCAAAGGCACGGCGGCATCAATGGCGTAATCGGCAAAACCCATGCGGCTGTAATAGGTTAGACCGCTGGTATTATCGGCGCGAATGGTGGCATTCAGATGCGTTAGCCCTTGCGCGCGGGCAGCCACCAGCGTTGCTTGAAACAGGGCAGTACCAAGGCCTTTCCCCGTGGCACCTTCGGCGGCAAAACTGGCCATATCCCCCCAGTTTTCAGGCATTTTCGGGTTGCGCCCTACGGATTGAAACCCGATCAACGCGCCGTCCCAGTCCGCAACCTGACAGCAGGCGACATAATCACTGCATAAGAACAAATTTGTGACCTCAGGCGGTGACATCTCTGTCTGAAGGGCGGTCGTGCCACCTGTGCGAATGATCGCGTTCAGCAGGGCGGTGGCCGTAGTCGCATCGTGTATTTCGGCAGGCCGGATTGTCAGAACCATTGGCCCGGCTCCATCAATCCCAGATCCATCAATTGCTGTGAATGCCACTGAAACTCGGTCGAGTTGTGCCATTGAAAACTGTGGATGTCATAGCGAGAGCCAGGATTGGCCTTCAAAGCTTTGGCCGTTCGGAAAGACACAATCGCAGTGGTGATGTTATGGTGCCAAGGGCAGGCATAGGTGTTGTATTCTTCGTCATTGAAGGTGTGGTCAGGCCGCAAAATCAAGCCGGGTTTCGCGCGAAACAATGCGATCCGGTCAATTTTACGCCGCGCTTCGGGGATATGCTCTTCAAACCGCCAGCGCAGGCCACCGAAAAAATCCAACTGCCGCTCGCGGGGGTGATTGTGGTTGGCGGGGTCAGGTCGCCCCAAAGCGTAATACCCTGATCGATCCAGCAAAGCCTCTTCCAACGAGACGGCGTTGGGGTATTTCTCTAGATCACCTGCATACAGATCGATCACATATGAAAGCAAGGCACCGCGCCGTTCTTCTGCCTGAAATGCCAGCATTTCCGGGATGTTGCGCGTCTCGCAAAACGGGTGAAACAGATATTCCGCATTGTAGCAGTAATAGAGCCAGCACCCCGGAGCGGCCTCAATCAACCGATTGACGGCATAGCATAAAGCCCCTTCAGCATGGACATTGAAGCGGATGCGGTGCACCAAAGACGCCACTTCAGCAGAGACTGAAATCTCATCATGGGCCAAAAGGAGGACGGTTTCAAAGCCGATATTGAGATGGTGGCGCAGCGTGCTGTCAACTTCGACCTGATCCTCGGCCATGATGATCGCGATGGGTCCCTTGACCATTGGGTCGCGCCCACGTCCTAAAAAGTCCCTCAGACCGTCGTACTGCATCTTGCCCCCGCAAATCTGTGCCTCATCAGGTCTGACGCTAACCCGATGACCGCTGACAAAGGGTAAAGGACAGCAAGCCCCGGATGCAAGGTCACTTTGTTGATTAGAGCTGACGTTGCGAGTGCGCGCTTGGCGGTGTAGAAGATCGGCTGCAACACGTCGCGCAGGTCGCGGAGCAAATGCGTGCGATAAAGGGGCGATCCATGGCCAAGACAAAGAAACTGTTCATCAAGACCTATGGGTGCCAGATGAACGTCTATGACAGCGAGCGCATGGCCGAAAGCCTGGGGACGCAGGGCTATATCGCCACGGATAAGGTCGAAGACGCCGATATGGTGCTGCTCAACACCTGCCACATCCGCGAAAAAGCGTCGGAGAAACTATACTCGGATCTGGGGCGTTTGAAGTCTGCAAAGCTGGCCAACCCCAATCTGAAAGTCGGTGTTGCAGGCTGTGTGGCGCAGGCTGAGGGCGAAGAGATCATGCGCCGGATGCCGTTGGTGGATCTTGTGGTTGGCCCGCAAAGCTATCACCGCCTGCCCGAAATGGAAGCGCAGATCCAGCAAGGCAAGCGCGCCATCGACACCGAATTTCCAGCAGAAGACAAGTTTGACCATCTGCCAGAGCGTAAAGCGATGCGCGGGCCGACGGCTTTTCTGACAGTGCAGGAAGGCTGCGACAAGTTTTGTGCCTTCTGTGTCGTCCCCTATACCCGCGGGGCCGAGGTCAGCCGCCCGCCCGAACGCCTGTTGGCCGAGGCCCGCAATCTTGTGTCGCGCGGGGTCCGCGACATCACGCTTTTGGGGCAGAATGTGAATGCCTATCATAACGGGGAATGGGGTCTTGCACGGCTGATCCGAGAGATGGCCGAAATCGACGGCCTCGACCGGCTTCGCTATACCACCAGCCACCCGAACGATATGGAAGAGGATCTGATCAAGGCGCATGGCGATTGCCCGCAACTGATGCCTTGCTTGCATCTGCCTGTGCAATCGGGCTCTGACCGTATTTTGAAGGCGATGAACCGCAAACATACCGCAGAAGATTATTTCCGGGTGATCGACAATATCCGTGCCGCGCGGCCAGATATCTTGCTGACCTCGGATTTCATCGTAGGCTTTCCGGGCGAGACGGATGCGGATTTTGAGGCGACTTTGGCGCTGATCCGCAAGGTTGACTTTGGCATGGCATATTCATTCAAATATTCAGCGCGTCCCGGCACGCCTGCCGCCGAGAAACAAAACGTCGAGACCCATATTGCTGATGCAAGATTGCAAGAATTACAATCGCTTCTCACATCGCAGCAACGTGCCACGCAAAACGCGATGATCGGGCGTGAGGTGAATGTCCTTTATGAAAAGCCAGGTCGCATGCAGGGTCAGATGATTGGCAAGTCCGACCATCTTCATTCGGTACATGTCACCGACCCAACAGGAAAAACCGGTGAGATGGTGCGCGTGCGCATCACCAATGCAGAGTCAAACTCGCTAGGGGCGGTTCCATTGCGGGCAGCATCGTTTCCTTAACGGCAAAAATAGCAAGATTTTGCTACATCTTGTGTGGCAATCGCAACCATTGGGTAAGTCTTGCCCCATTTTTGCCAGATTTTACTTTACAAGCTTAGCTCCTAGCTGCAATCCTCTTCGAATAATCATGAGTTACGAGTAGCCCGGGGGGGTTAATACTGTGAAAAAACAGTTAAGTTTAAAAATGAAAATGATAGTCGGGGGCATGGCAATTGCGCTGGGCCTTGCAGGATCTCACGGTGCCATTGCGCAGCCCGAAGTCACCGGGCAAATCGAGTGGGGCCTTTGGATTGACGACGATGGCTGTATGCATTGGTGGGCCGATGGTGGTCTTGAAGGCTATATGGTGCCGCGCCGCGATCCCAAAACCGGTCGTGCGGTCTGCCTGAAGAAAAACACCTGTCTGGTTGAAAACACCGACTCGATGTTTGCAACCGATAGTCACCGTTTGACCGCAAGTGGCCGTTCGCGCTTGGAAGGTTTCTTCCGCAACTCGGATGCTTTTGGATTTGCGGTTTATGGCCATACGGACAGCCGCGCGTCACATGCCTATAACCAAAGCCTGTCGGAACGTCGTGCAGCCTCGGTGGCCGCCGTTGGCCGCTCGGTCGGTTCGATGGTTGAACGGCAAATTGGCTTTGGGGAAACACGCCCAATCGCGTCCAATACTTCTGCCGCCGGAATGCAAAAGAACCGGCGCGTCGAAGTTGTTTGCTACAGGTGGTGAGAGATATGAAAAATCGTTTAATCCCCGCTTTTGGTATGCTGGCTGCTTTCGCGCTTGCTGGCTGTGTTGAAGGTTTGACCCCGTTTAACGGCGATCCGAATACCGTTATTGCGACCGGAGTTGATACGGGGCGCGATCGCGGCGTTTTGGTAAATGGCGAGGCGGCTATCGCCTATGACCCCGATGGTTGCCAAAATTGGATCATCGACGATGGCGTCGAAGGATATGCCTCGCCGCGATTCGATCCGGTGTCGGGCTTGCCTATTTGTAACGACGCTTTCCCGCCAGGCACTGTGATCCGAGATCACCAGACGGGCACTGCAGGTATAACCGACCGTGTTCCAGGTCCGGGGCGTAAGACAGTCGTCGTTAAGCGGTGAACACCGTCTCAAATTCTCTGAAGGGGCCGCAGCGTTAGCTGCGGCCTTTTTTATGTGCAAATCCGTCTTTCTGTCACGCAGCCGGTACATAATCTTGCCAAGATTTCATCATTGCGAAATTGTGGCTTGCCAGATGCTTTTTCAGGTCGCAAACTTTCCAGACACCCTGCCGCAAGAAGGAGATTTCCTTGGGCATCAGCGCGCTGACCCCCCCGACCGCACCGGAAGACATGATTGAAACGCTTCTAGAGTTTCCGGATAATCGTTTGTTGATTGACCTTTGCGGAGAGTTTGACCGCAATCTCGCGCAGATAGAGCATCAGACAGGTGTGCATATTTTGCGGCGCGGAAATAGGCTGGCGGTCATCGGGGACAAGGCATCGCGCGAATACGCGGCCGCGATTCTGACCTCGCTTTACGCGCGGCTAGAGGCAGGGCGTGGATTGGAGGCTGGCGATATTGACGGGGCGATTCGAATGGGGCGCCCAATGCCCGACCGCGAGCTGAACAGCGACGAACAGATCGAGATGTTTTCGGCGGCGAAATATGAATTGCGCACCCGTAAAAAGCCCGTAGAGCCGCGCACCGAGGCCCAAAAAGCCTATGTCGCCAATTTGTTTGACCACGAGCTTGGCTTTGGGATTGGTCCCGCCGGCACTGGTAAGACCTATTTGGCGGTGGCCGTCGGTGTGACGATGCTTGTCTCGGGGGCCGTGGATAAGATTATTCTGAGCCGACCTGCGGTCGAGGCGGGCGAACGGCTGGGCTTTCTGCCCGGTGATTTGAAGGAAAAGATCGACCCCTATATGCAGCCGCTTTACGATGCGCTGAACGACTTTCTGCCGCAAAAGCAATTTGCCAAGCTGATCGAAGAAAAGCGCATCGAGATTGCACCGCTGGCCTTCATGCGGGGACGGACTTTGTCGAATGCTTTCGTTGTGTTGGACGAGGCGCAAAACGCCACAACCATGCAAATGAAGATGTTTTTGACCCGTC
>JBLIGH010000106.1:0-9282 GCA_047636855.1 Pseudorhodobacter sp. | reverse complement strand
CATCAAGCCAATCGTGCCAATCGCAAGCCCACCACGCAGCCCCCCCATCCAGACGTGAAACATCTTGTACAGATCGTCGGCGATTTTGGATTCCGACAGCACATAGCCCATGAAAATGAACATCGGCAGCGTCAGCAACGGATACCATTTCATCAGTTTCATCGCTGCAGAGAAACCAAGGTCATAGCCCCCTCGATCACCCCATAAAAAGAACGCGGCGATCACAGCGACAAAGCCAATCGCCCCAAACACCCGCTGCCCGGTCAGCAGCATCAGCATCATCGACGAGAACATCAGTGCGGCAATTACTTCATAGGGCATTTCAAATTTCCTCGCCGCGCAGACGCAAAATATCTTTCAGCAGCTCCGAAATCGCCTGCAACAGCATCAAGAAAATCCCGATACACATGATCACTTTGATCGGCCACATATAGGGTCGCCAAGCCGTCGGGCTCCGCTCGCCACCATATTTGAAGGCATAGGCGGTGCTTTCGATGCCGCCCCATAGCAGAAACACAAGATAAGTGATCAAAAACAAAACGGTAATGCAGTCCGTCATCGCCTTTTTGCGGTCCGACAATTCGCCATAAAACAGGTCCATCCGCACATTTGACCCCAGCTGGATCGAATAAGGGCCACCAAGCATATAATAGGCCACCATCGCAAACTGCGCCATTTCCAGCGTCCAGAGTGACGGGAAAAAGAAGGTCTTAGAGATCGAAGACCACAGCAAAATCCCCATCATGACGAAGATGCCATACATGACAATCCGCCCCAATTGGCGGTTGAAACGGTCAATCCCGTGGATACAGACCCTCGCAGCATTCATCTTCGGCTTCCTTGCATCGGCCCTATTTCCCTCATTCTGCCATCGCTTTGACGACAATCTTGCAAAGCTCGGCTGCCATTGCAGTGGCCGCTTTCGGGGTCGCAATCAGATCGTTGCGGATCTCTAGCATCGCATTGTGCAAGCCGCGTTTCACCGCATGTTCGCGCAGCGTATGCGTGACCCCGTCTTGGGCCGCATAGGGCGCGTTCGATTCGGCCTTCACACCCCCCAAGCTTTGCGCCGCGCGCAGCATGGCCAGCGCGAAACGCGCATCCGTGTCATGCAATATACCCAATTCGGTCTGGCGGTGTTGGCCAAAATAAACCGGTGTAAAGCTGTGGATCGTGATTAGCACCGGCGGCAGCGGTGCCGCGTCAATCGTTGCACGCAGCAGCTTTTGAAACGGTTCATAAACCTCTGCCACCCGGCGTGCATGGTCCAGCGCCGTCAAATTAAGGTTGCCCGGAACGGCAATCAGCTCACTTTGCGCGGGTATCGCACTGGGCGCTTCGGGCGGGCGATTGCAATCATAAACCAGCCTCGAGACACGTGAGGTCACCAACGGCGCGTCCAGAATTTTGCTCATCGCCAGCGCAAGATCATATGCGCCGATATCCCAAGCCGCATGTGAAACCCGGCCTGCATCATCCAACCCAAGACCGTTCAACGCTGCGGGAATGGCGTTGCTGGCATGCTCACACACCAAGATCACACCACCGCGCCCTTGCGGGTTGCGCAGCTCTGCCGCAGGCAAATCCAAAACTGTCAAAAGCGTCTGCGGGGGTTCGGGTTTCATTTGTACATAAAACTACATTAGATTTGCGGCTGTCAACATTGCTTCGTTGTACATTCTGAATTCGCCGCGCTAGACTGACAAAAAATCTGATCCATCGGGGCTGTCTGTGCTCAATAAACCCACGCTCATCAAAGATCTTTTGCAAAAAGAATTGCAAAATCTGACGCCCAGCGAACGACGCCTCGCCACCGTCTTGCTAAAAGACTACCCGGTCCCGGGCCTGCAATCCATCACCAAACTGGCCACGGACGCACAGGTCTCGACGCCCACGGTGATCCGCATGGCGCGCAAACTGGGGTTTGACGGCTTTCCCGGCCTGCAATCGGCGCTGCGCGAAGAGGTCTCTGCGCAGATCAGAAAGCCCATGTCCAAGCACGAGGCTTGGCATGTAAACGCCTCGACCGAACATACGATCAACCGGTTTGCCAAGGCCTTGTCTTTCAACCTGCAAAGCTCGCTCGAGACGCTGGATACCGCGACTTTTGACAATGCCGCCGCATTGCTGGCCCGGCCCGAACTGGCGGTCTATCTGGCAGGGGGGCGCATCACCCGGTCGAATGCCGATTACTTCTACAACCATCTGCAAATCATCCGCCCCGGCGTGACACTGCTGTCAGGGTCCGAAAACGTCTGGCCGCAATATTTGCTGGATATGGATGACAAATCGATCCTGATCTTGTTCGACATCCGCCGGTACGAGAAAAACCTGCACCGGTTGGCCAGCCTGGCCCGCGACCGGGGCTGCAAAATTATCCTGTTCACCGACCAATGGGGATCCCCCGTCAGCAACATCGCCGACCACACCTTCCGCGCCTTGGTCGAGGCCCCCTCAAGCTGGGATTCCACCATGGTGATCATGTTCTATATCGAGGCCCTGATCGCCGAGATCCAAAACCGCATCGGCACTGAAAGCCACGCACGGATTGACGAGTTAGAGGGCATGTTCGGCATGACAAAGATTTTTCGGAATTTGTAAGGGTTCACCGCCACAACCGAGCATTTGAGATCGGTTTACGGAAAGCTTACTTGGCGCCAGTTCGGTCGACGCGCATTGCCCGATACGTGGGCGAACGTACCGATCCAGACGGCGCCACCACGTACTATAGCGCAAAGGCCGCCCCCCGAAGTTTCGTGCCCACAAGTGTCGTGAGGCCAAGGCGGTTCATTGGCATGCCCACTCAGCCCTTTCCCCCCAAATACCGCCGCTTGGCCTCTTCTTGCAGACCAAAGTCCCGCACCATATTCTGGATCGCGACCTCGTCGGATTTGTCGGCATAGCGGAACTCACTATCGGCGTAGCGGTTGATTTCTTGGATCACCATATCGACGGTGATTTTCTGGGTCATACCCCGGATCATCCCAAGCTTTTCGTCGTAAGGTTTGAACAAGAACAACTCTGGCTGCTCCATCCATTCATCGGGCAACTCGAAATCCATTGCGCGGACTTTCACCGCGTCGGTGATGTTCTTGATCGCGCGTCCCGTAAAACGGTGGTCGGCCTCTTGGATCGCTTTCAGATAGGCCCCGATTTTTGCGATTGTATCCAGCGGGCCAAGCGTCGCGGCCGTTTGCTCCCACACGCGCAACAGGCCTTCTTCATGCGGCCGGGCGTGGCCGACAAAGCTGGCGGTGACTGCGCGCTTGATTTCTTGTGCAGCGAAAAGCGTATGCGTCCCAAGCGGGATATCGTGGTTCTTGCCCATCAGCAGCGCCAGAATATCGATGTAATCCTCGCGGGTTTGCGGGCCATCAACCAAGAAACGCGCGCCGGCGCGCTGGCGCAGGGCGTCATCGACATTCTCGGGGAAGTTGGAGAACATCCCGAAGGTGCAATTGCCGCGCACGACGGTATTGGCCCCGGCAAAAGCCTCCATGAAAACCGCCGTTACCTCTTGCTGACCCGCGCTGGATTGCTTGTCGCCGCGCTTGCCAGCGATCTGATCTATATCGTCAATTGTACCAAAGCCGATCACCGAAGTGTCCAGAACATTGGTCACAAAGGCTTTGGCATTTTGGCCCGATTTCCCTTGGTAGCTGTCAATTTGGTCGATGCTGAAATTCTGATAGCGGAACGGATAGCCCACTACCTTGCAGTAATCATTCAGCAATCCTGCCATCATTTGGATCAGCGTTGTTTTCCCCGTCCCCGGCGCGCCGTCGCCCATAAAGGTAAAGATAAACCCGCCCATCTCGGCAAAAGGGTTCAGCTTGCGGTCAAAATCATAGGCCATCAGCATCTTGGCCAAGCGCAGCGATTGATATTTGGCGATGTGGTTGCCAACAACCTCGTTTGGTTTTTTGAAGGTCATCGTCAGCGCGGTACTTTTCGCCGCGCGCGCGGGCTTAAAGCCTGAAAGCGTCAGATCATCGGCCTCGACCCGCCAGCTTGCCGTGGCGTAACTGGCACTACGCGGCGCACTTTGCGCCCGGGCGGCGACCTTCTCCATCAGCTCGTTGGCAAAGCCCGCGATGGTGGCGATCAGCCGGGGCTCGTCCGTGGCGTGAAGGGCGATATCTTGATCCAGCTCCCACAAAGCGCCTTGCAGCGCGAGGGGGGCATTATCGGTCAAAACCTCTTCGACATTGCCGATCACGACCGTGGTTTCGCCCAAATGCGGTGCGATCAAAAATGCGGTGACATTGGCGAAGGCATGCAATGTGACAAGGGATTCGGCGGCCAACAATTCGGAAAATTCCACCTTCTTCGCTTCGGGCAGTCGCCCTTCCAGATTGGCTTTCTTCAGCTCGACCAACCCGGTCTGTTCCGTGAAGGTTTCGCCCATCGCCAAGGCAATCGCCAAAGCACGGCGCAGCGAATTCAGCGCCGAGGCTTGCACGGGCGAAAGCAATCCTTCTGCCGCTTCCTCGACCCGTTCCAACAGCCGTACGCCACCGGGCCGCACGGTTGAACGCGTGACAAGCCCGGGTGTGGTCGAGCGGAAACGAGGCCGCGTGCCAATCCCCGGCGAGCGTTCTGCGGTCTTTTCCGGTGCAGATGCCGATGCCAAGCGCGGGGCATAATCGAAACCGGTCAGAAAGCCCAAAGCCGCCTCATAATGCGCGCGAATGCTGTCTTCGCGCAGTTCCATCGTATCCCGAGCGGTCATGCTAGCTCCTCGATTTTTATCTTTGTGGAATAATCCGACCACCCGCGCCGACCACAAATTTGCGGATATCAGCAAAACCCGGCGGGCGTTTTTCGGCCAGCGCCTGATAGGGCAGTTCGGGCAAAATAATCATGCGTTCCAGCGAGGTGGCCCCAATATCCGCCAGCCCCTGCCCCACAAAAGGACCCGAGGCGAAAATTTGACGTTCGGCACTGGAAAACCAGCCGGTTTTCACGGTTTCCTCGCGTTCGGCCAGCAGATCCTCGACGGTCCAGACCAAAGCCCAATCGCTGCCCGGTTCGGCCTTGGCATCGGCCAGAACGTCAGAAATCGGCCCCGATTGCAGCGTGAAACTGCTGGAATACATCGGGCCAAGATGGATACGGCGCAGACGCTTGGGGTGGAGCCCGTCAAAATCAGCGTCAAAACCTTTGGCGATGGTCACCAGCTTCAACCCCCCCAGACTTTGCGCCATCAAATGCGCCTGCACCTGTGGCCAGCGCCTGTCATCACGCGGCAGCGCGTTAGGGTCGCTGTCTTCAAGGTTCATCAAATAGATCACCGGCAGATTGGTCTGCGTGTCGTACACCGCCCAATGGATTAGCCAGCTTTTACGCGTTTGCGTCTCGCTCAACCATTGCACATCGGGATCATTGCGCGCCCAGAACTGGCCACCATTGCGCAGGCTTTCATAGTAAAGCCGCTGCGACAGGGTGAATTGCAAACGCGTCGGGATCGTCAATTCGCCAACGATCTGACGGATCATCCTATCCTTGATCTCCGGCTCTGACGGCAGCTGTGCCAGATGCTTTTCGGCCTGCTGCGCATCATTGGCCATGACCAACAATTCTTGCGCAATCGGAAAGCCGCTTTCGTGTCGGTCGAAGGTCAACTTGCCCGGCAGCGGCCCGTCAATCCGGCCCGCCATCAGGTACTTGTAGCTGAGCGATTGGAATGTGGCGTTCAGCTTTTGCACATAGCCGCCGATAATCCGCGCCTCGGTCCGGGTCAGATGGCCGTCCGATTCCAACTCGCTTGCCACACGCGCCAGATGGCCGGTGATCCGGTCAAACTTTTCGAAATAGCGCCGCACAATAGCGGTATCATACAGCTCGGCATGGTCATCCGTCAGCACAGATTTTGGTCCCACGTCAGACACTTATTCCCCGTACAGGTTCTTGTCGTGTTTCTCGACAATCGCCGCGAACCGGCGGGCGAAGCGTTCGTCGGCCTTGGCTTTGGCCTCCAGCACTTTGCGAGCAAAGACCATATGGTCTTCGTGCGCCTCCATCATATCGGCCATCCGCGAGTTGGTCGCAGCACCGATAGCGGCCATGGCGTTTTGCGCTTCTTGATCGGTTTTCACGCCAATCTCGTTAATTCGGTGCGCCACATCTTGCTGTTGAGCCGTCTTTAAGCTGGCGGTCAAAGCGTCATAAAGCACCACGCGCTGCTTGGTGTCAGTTTGCAATTTGTTGATCAAAACCATCTGAGTCGCCGCCTGATTTTGCAGGCTGTCCATCCAGGTTTTACCCTTCTCGATATAACGCTCTAGCGTCTGGGACTTGGCCAGCTTGACCTGCTCATCCTGAACCAAAGCGTTAAATCGGGTGTTGATCCCTGCCAGCTCGCTTTCCAGTTGGGTGCGGGCGGCGGCATCTTGTTCAACGCTGATTTTGTTTTCCAACTCGATGATCTTCGGGTCCATCGATGCAATTTCAGCACGCACGGCCTCAAGCGTTGAAACCGTCGCTTCACGCTCGTCCAATGTGCTGGTCAGATTGGCCTCGACGCTGTCCTTTTGCTGGCTCAGCATATCCAACTGACCCTGCAACAGCTTTACAATCACGTCAGATTTCGCAATCAAATCCTGCAGCTTATCGTCGATAGAGGCAGAGCGCATTCGCTCTTGCCGCATCGATTCTGCTTTCCCTTTGGCGAAAATCCCGATGAAGCTTTCCATCCCGGTTTTGTTGCGCATCTCGTCGAAATCGCGCGAGAAACCAGCCGTTACATCGTCCAACCCCATGATGAGTTCAGCGATATTGGCCGTCATCAGATCGGTATGTTTGTGCACATCTTCCAGCGTGGCATTTTCAACATCAATCGCGGTGTCACCGGCTGCAATTTTAGCACGTGCGACCTCAATCCGACTGGTGATTGCAGTGATCTTAGCCTTAGCCTGCGCCACCTGATCCTGACTTTCGCGAATTTTTGTTTCGAAATCTGCCATTTGAGTCTCCGATGTAAATGTAGTTCACATGTGGGTGTGTCGCGCTATGCTGTCTAGTCCTACGCCAAAAAAGCGTCGGTTGAGGTTAAATTGCGGCATGGGAGCCAAGATTGCAATTTCAATCTTCTTGTCCAGTAGATGCGGCTTTTGCCCACAACACCATGTGGATTTTCGCAAAAAACCAAGGTCAGACCGCAATATTGTCGATCAGACGAATGCCGCCGATCTGAGCGGCTGCCAGCATCCGCGTGGGTGCGTCCAAATTGCTGACCCGTTCCAATAGGGCTGCCGATCGCAGTTCGATATAGTCGACCGCCTCAAAGCCCGCCGCCAAGACCTCGGCCTTTGCGGCCTGCATGGCTGTGGACACCTTTGCCCCAGCCCGGATCGACGCCGCCGCGCGCTGCATCGCCGCGTGCAATGCCGGGGCTTTGGCCCGTGCCTCGACATTCAGCCGCGAATTTCGCGAAGACATGGCAAGTCCATCTGCCTCGCGGATCGTTTCGCAACCGATAATCTTTGCGGCAAGATTGAGATCAGCGACCAGCCTCTGGACAATCTGCAACTGTTGCCAATCTTTCTGGCCGAAATAGGCGCAGTCGGCCCGCGTCATCCCAAGAAGCTTGGTGACCAACGTGGCCATCCCGTCAAAATGGCCCGGACGATGCGCGCCTTCCAGTGCCGCAGACAGGCCCGAAATGCTGACAAGGGTGGAAAATCCATCTGGATAGACCTCTGCCGGGGGTGGTGCAAAGATCAAATCAATCCCCAAAAGGTCCAGCAAAACGGCGTCAGTTTCTTCGGTGCGGGGGTATTTCGCCAGATCATCGGGGTTGCTGAATTGGGTCGGGTTCACAAAAATCGTGACAACCACCCGGTCGCAATCGCGCTTGGCGGCCCGCACAAGGCTTAGGTGCCCGTCATGCAGCGCGCCCATCGTTGGCACAACGCCAATCAGCTCGCCCGCCGCGCTCCAAAGATCGACCTGCGCCCGCAAGGCCTGCACGGATCGCAATATCTGTGGGCTCATGGTGTTTTGGCTTTGGGGGGAAGCGTATCTGGAAAGGCATGCTCCGGCCCCGGAAAGGCCCCATTGCGGACGTCTTGGGCATAGCCCGCCACAGCCTCCGACGCTTGCTTGCCCAAATCAGCGTAGCGTTTCACAAATTTGGGGCGAAAATCCGTGAACAGGCCCAGCATATCATCCACCACAAGGATTTGCCCGTCACAGCCCGCGCCCGCCCCAATGCCGATGGTTGGGATTGTCAGCTTTTGTGTGATACGCGACGATAATCCTTCGGGTGTTTTTTCCAGCACAACCGCAAATGCACCCGCCGCTTCAGCCGCCTCGGCATCCGCTAAAACGCGCGCGCCTTCCGTGTCGCGGCCCACAACCTTATAACCGCCCAAAGTGTTTACCGACTGCGGCGTAAGGCCAATATGCGCCATGACCGCCACACCGCGCGTCGTTAAAAATGCGATGGTTTCGGCCATATGCTGACCGCCCTCTAACTTGATCGCTGGTGCGCCCGTCTCGGCCATCAACCGGCTGGCATTGCGAAAAGCCTGTGCGGGGCTTTCCTCGTAAGAGCCAAACGGCATGTCGATCACCGGCATCGCATGGCTGATCCCGCGCATAACCGCTTGGCCGTGAAGGATCATCATTTCCATTGTCACCCCAAGCGTCGACGGCAGGCCATACAGCACCATCCCAAGGCTATCGCCGACCAGAACCACGTCGCAATGCGGGTCCACAATCCGGGCTATCGGTGTCGTATAGGCGGTCAGACAGACCAAAGGCGCCCGCCCCTTGCGAGCCAAAATATCGGCCGGCAAAACGGGTCGGATCGATGTTGTCGCGCTCATATCTCTCTTGTTCTCCCCCCAAGAGGTACGGTTTAGCGCTTATATCGATGGGGGTCCTTCTGCGCCAGCAGTAATTCTGCGCCGCAGCAACGACACTGCCCATCTTGACGCTAGGTCCGAATCACGCCCCAATCGCGCAACTCATCACCCTGTAGCCAAAGGAAAACAGATGCCCGACCTTATCCGGCTCGCTCAAGACGGCATTGCCCCGGATGTCAGCCGCCCCGACCCTGCTAAATTGCTGTCGGGTGATCCAGTCCATACAACCTGGAACCTCGAGGACCACGATGGGCTTTATTGTGGCATATGGCAATCTACGCCGGGGAAATGGCGGGTCAGCTACGATGAATGGGAGTATTTTCGCCTGACAAAAGGCGTCTCGATCCTCACCGATGCCGAGGGCCATTCCACCACTTTAAAAGCTGGCGATTCTTGGGTGATCCGCCCGGGG
>JBLIGH010000105.1:0-9296 GCA_047636855.1 Pseudorhodobacter sp. | reverse complement strand
CTTTTGGAACATTGGTCTTTGGGGTAGTGGCGCTGGCAGGCGGGCTTTGGTTTGACATGCGCGACCCACACCGGCTTGGGCGCGGTGCTGCGTCGGGGTTTTGGCTGCATATCATCGCGGCGCCGGCGCTGGTCAATACAATCGCGCTGACCTTTTACAATATGGGGCCGGGGGCGGGCTACGCGCTTTTGGCGCTGTCTTTGGCTGCAATCGCCCTGCTTGCTGTCGTCATTGACCGCCGGTCCTTCCTGACTGCTGGGATCGGCTATCTGATTTTTTTGATCAGCTATGTCATCACCGATCCGACCGAGCCCGGCTCTTGGGCGGTTGTGCTGTTTGTGGTCGGGTTGGGCCTGACCGGGCTTGGCACCTTCTGGACAGACCTGCGGCTGCGCATCATGCGCGCGCTGCCAAATTTTCCCGGCAAACATCGTTTGCCCCCTTATGCGGAATAAACCATGACTGATCTGACCCCCCGTGAAATCGTCTCTGAACTTGACCGCTACATCATTGGTCAGGACGCGGCCAAGCGTGCCGTTGCTGTGGCGCTGCGCAACCGCTGGCGGCGCAAGCAACTGGCCGATGATCTGCGCGACGAGGTTTATCCAAAGAATATCTTGATGATCGGGCCGACCGGCGTTGGGAAAACCGAAATCAGCCGCCGTCTGGCAAAGCTTGCGCGCGCGCCCTTTTTGAAGATCGAGGCGACGAAGTTCACCGAAGTCGGCTATGTCGGCCGCGATGTCGAAAGCATCATTCGCGATTTGGTGGACAACGCGATGATCGAAACGCGTGCCTATATGCGCGAAGATGTGAAAGCCCGCGCCCAAGCCGCCGCTGAAGAGCGCGTGATCGAGGCCTTGGCTGGCAAAGACGCCCGCGAGCAAACCCGTGAAATGTTTCGTCGAAAGCTGAAATCCGGCGAGCTGGACAATACCGAGATTGAAATCGAGATTGCCGATGCCGCGCCCGCCCTGCCGACAATGAATATGGGCGGCAACGGCATGGATATGCAGATGCAGGGCTTGCAAGACATCTTCGGCAAGGCTTTTGGCGGGCGCACCACCCGCAAACGGGTGACGGTTGCGGATAGCTATGACCTGCTGATCGGGCAAGAGGCCGATAAGCTTTTGGATGACGAGGCTATCAAGGCCGCAGCCTTGGAAGCCGTGCAGCAAAACGGCATTGTTTTCATTGATGAAATTGACAAGGTTTGTGCGCGCGCCGATGCTCGCTCTGCCGATGTTTCACGTGAAGGCGTGCAGCGTGACCTGCTGCCGCTGATCGAAGGCACCACCGTTTCCACCAAGCATGGCCCGGTGAAAACCGACCATATCTTGTTCATCGCCAGCGGTGCGTTCCACACAGCCAAACCTTCGGACCTGCTGCCGGAATTGCAGGGACGCTTGCCAATCCGGGTAGAACTGCGCGCGCTGACCGAAGACGATTTTGTGCGGATCCTGACCGAAACCGACAATGCCTTGACCTTGCAATATTCGGCGCTGATGGGGACCGAGGGCGTGACCGTGACCTTTACCAAAGATGGTATCCGCGCTTTGGCCCATATCGCCGCCGAGGTGAATCTATCGGTTGAAAACATCGGCGCGCGACGGCTTTACACGGTGATAGAGCGGGTCTTTGAGGATCTGTCCTTCACCGCACCGGACCGCAATGGCGACGTGGTGGAGGTGGATGCCGCCTTTGTCGAGGCGCATCTGGGCGAGCTGTCCCGCTCTGCCGACCTGTCGCGCTACGTGTTGTAACGCAAAGGCGCGGGTCCAGCGTTTCTGCGGATGTGTCAGCCCCCCTAAAATGGGGCTGGCACATGCCGCGATCTGCGCGCATCAAAGGCGAATGACAATCAGAACCCTTACCTTCTTGCGTGAAAACGCACCGTTCTTGGCAACAGGGGCGTTGCTTTCCTTTCTGTCCAGCTTTGGTCAAACGTTCTTCATCGCCGTTTTTGCAGCCGAGATCCGAACCGAGTTTGGCCTGAGCAATGGCGATTGGGGCCTAATTTTCATGGCAGGCACCGGAGCATCCGCGCTTGCAATGGTGTTTGCGGGTGGTTTGGCCGACAGGTTTCGGGTGCGCGTGTTGGGTGTGGCGGTGATCGCACTTCTGGCCCTTTCCTGCCTTGCAATGGCGTTCAACCGATACGTGGCACTGCTGCCCTTGGTGATCTTCGCGCTGCGATTTACCGGGCAGGGGATGACAACCCACGTCGCCACCGTCGCGATGGTGCGCTGGTTCGTGGCAACACGCGGCCGCGCGCTCGCAATTGCGACCATGGGGTTCATGACGGCCGAAGCCGTGATGCCGATTAGCGCGGTTTGGCTGAAATCGCATATGGATTGGCGTCTGATCTGGGTGGGCGGTGCGGTGCTTTGCCTTGCGATGCTGCCTGTGCTGCACCGGTTGCTGCGGCTAGAGCGTACACCGCAAAGCACCGCGCAAAGCAATAGTGCGGCTGGGATGCTGGGGCGGCACTGGACCCGCGCTCAGGTTTTGAGCCATCCGCTGTTTTGGTCCTTGGTTCCGGCGTTGATGCTTTTTCCGGCCTTTGGCACTGCGTTTTGGTTTCAGCAGGTGACCTTTGCGGCGGAAAAGGGCTTTATCCACCTGTCACTGGTCGCCGTATTCCCTTTGGGGACGATAACGTTCGGCCTATCCACCATCCTTTACGGCTGGGCGATTGACCGCTTCGGCGCGGCGCGTTTGTTGCCGCTTTATCTGCTGCCATTGGTGGTTGGTTTCTCGCTGCATGCCTTTGCGCCGACGATTTCTTGGGTGGCCGCTGGCGTGATGCTGATGGGCTTGGCCGGCGGCGGGCAAGTAACGCTGCCAAATGCATGCTGGGCAGAGTTTTATGGCACAAAGCATCTGGGGTCGATCAAATCAGCCGTCGCTGCGGTCATGGTGCTTGGATCCGCAATCGGGCCAGGGCTGTCCGGCTGGCTTATCGACGCGGGCATTCGGTTCGAGCAGCAATTGCTGGGTTATGCCGCGTCGTTCTTGCTGGCCGCATTGGTGATGATCCCATTCCTTCGCAAGGCACGAAACGCCATGCCCACTACTTAACGCCCTCGGCGCAAATAGACGTAATAGGCACCGCTGCCGCCATGACGCAAATGCGCCTCTGTAATTTGCAAAACGGCGGGGGCTAGTGGGATCTGGCGCAACCAATGCGGTACCTGATGCCGCAGCACCCCGGCACGCTGCGGAATGGGGCCATAGTCCGACCCTGGCTTGCCTTTGCCGGTGATCACCAAAACCAGCCGAAACCCGCTGGAATGTGCATTCAGAATAAAGCGGATCAGTTCAGGATGTGCCTCGGCCAGCGTCAGGCCGTGCAGATCGATACGGGCCTCTGGTGCCAGCTTGCCGCGCGTCATTTTGCCAAAAGCCTTGGCGTCCATATTCAGCGCTGGCGCAGATGGCTTTGTCGCGCGCGGCGGCGCAGGTTTTTCCCCCAGACGGAAGGGTTTTAGCTGCGGTGTCGGGGCCAATCTGGGTTGGAAAACCGGCGCTGGTTCGGGGGCATCGATTTTTGGGCTAAAAATAGGGGCGTGCATCGGTGTGGCGCTGCGGGCAACAGCCTTCCAAAGCGCCTCTTCTTCGGGGCGTAGAGTTCGACGGCGCACCATATTATTCGTCCGCTACCATGGCATAGGCGCGTTCAATCGGCAAAAGCACCAGCATCCGCCCGCTATCTTTGACGCTGCCCGCATCCAAACCGGCCTGCGTGCCGGTGCCAAAGAAAATATCAGCGCGCTGTGCGCCCTTGATCGCGCCACCGGTGTCTTGCGCAATCATCAACCGCCGCAAGGGGTTGGGGCCATTCTTTTCAAGCCAAATCGGCGCGCCAAGCGGTGTGTAATCGGGGTCGACAGCAAGGCTGCGCATCGTGGTAATAGAACGGCCCATCGCGCCAATCGGGCCCTTTTCTGCTGGAAGATCGGCCAAGCGGCGGAAGAAAACGAACGAGGCGTTGTGATGCAACAGCTCTGCCCCGGCGGTGGGATTTGCGCGCACCCATGCTTTGATCACTTGAGCAGAGACTTCGTGCTCGCTATGACTGCCCCGGCGCACCATTTCACGCCCAACGGATCGGTAGGCATGGCCATTGCGGCCAGCGTAGCCGACGCGCAGGACGCGCCCATCAGGCAGTCGAATACGGCCAGAGCCTTGAACCTGCAAGAAAAACACCTCTACTGGGTCGTCGAGCCAGGCGATCTCGAGCCCGCGACCGCGCAATGCACCGCCGCGCTCAATCTCGCCCCGGCTAAGCCATTGCTGACCGTCGCGAAGTTCGGGTGGGCGTACATATATCGGATAGGCAAACCGTGGCGTGCGGGTCAACGAACCCGGCAGCTCTGGCTCGTAGTAGCCGGTGAAAAGGGCCGGCGGTTCACCGATTAGAACGGGGCGAAACAATAGCTCAAAGAAGCTACGCGCCGCCGCCGCCGAGGTCATCGCTTGCGGCGCAAGTTTGCACACAGGTGACCAATCCGAGTCGTTAAGCTGCGCGCATGTGTCAATGAATGTGGCCAAGGCGGCGCGGTGATCATCCGCGGCCCAGCCCTCTAAATCGTCGAAACGCAACACCTGTGCACTTGCGGTTGTCATGGACAAGCACACCAGCAAGGGCGCGAGGGCCGCGCCGAAAAAGCGGCCCAACACACGCATCAGTCCCCGGTAGCAACAAGCAGCCAGTTCGGGTCATTTGCCCCCATCTGACGCGAGAAGGTCCAGATATCGCGCTGGCGCTTCACCTCTGATGCGCTGCCCTCGATCACCTCGCCCAATTTGTTGCGTACAACCGAGGTGATTTCGCCGACAAAGCGCACGGCAACCTCGCCTTCGCCAGTGTCCTTGTCGAAATTGGCGTCATGCAAGGAAAGCTCGCGGATACCGATGAAATTCGCCTCGACGGTTAGGCCTTGTGCTTCGCGGGCTTCAACCGCCTCGGCAAAGCTTTCGTAAACATCCGGCGCAAGGAAGCTTTTAATCTGATCAAGCTCGCCACGCTCAAACGATGTGACGATCATTTCATATGCACCGCGTGCGCCGCCCAGAAATTCCGAGACCGAGAAAGAGGGCTCGGCGGCTTTCATCGCCAAAAGCGCTTTGGCGGCTGGGGTGCCGTCGGCTGCGTGATCCGTAATATCACGGTCAGCACCGCCCTCGATCACCTCAAAACCTTTGCGCGCGACGGGTTTGGTGGTTTCCGGAGGCAGGGGTGGTTTTTCAAAGCCGTCGCGCGTCCCCAAAACGCTTTTCAGCTTTAGGATCAGAAACACAGCGATCCCAGCCAGAACAAGAAGTTGGATCAGCGAAGAGTTCATATCGGACCTCGGTTTGCCCTTGGCATAGCGCCTTGCGGGCGGATAGGGGTGTTGGTGCTACAGCAGTTTGATCTTATGTAGGGCGTGGGGTGGCCCAAGTCTACCGCCCCCCCCGTAAAGAAACGTCGAGAATACCGCAAAAGGAGACGGAAAAATGTGGCTACTACTGGCATTTGTCGCCGTTCCGCTGATTGAGATCGGTTTATTCATCCAAGTCGGGGGTTGGTTGACCCTATGGCCCACGTTGGCAATCGTGCTGATAACAGGTGTTTTGGGGACGTTTTTGGTGCGCCAACAAGGCCTGAAAGTCCTGGCCGAGCTTCGGGGATCTTTGCGCGATATGCGCGACCCAGTGTCACCATTGGCGCATGGGGCAATGATTTTGTTTGCCGGGGCGTTGCTGCTGACGCCTGGTTTTTTCACCGATGCTGTCGGTTTTTTGCTGATGGTGCCTGCGCTGCGTCGGGTTTTGATCACCGCGCTGGCCTCGCGCATCAATGTGCAGGGGTTTGCGACGGGTGCCGGGCCAAGGCAGACCCAAGATGGGATTATTGACGCCGATTACGAAGATGTGACCGAGGCCGCACCAGAAACTCGGCCCAACGATGGCCCCGCTGCAACGGATGCGAACAAGAAGCCCTCGGGCTGGACAGAGCATTGAGGCCAGCGCGTCAACCTGATATGCCATCGTCAAAAGTGATCTGAGGGAGAATAAATATGGCCGAAGAAAACGGCGCTGCAACTGGCGCTGAACAGGTAAAAATGCAGGTTCTGGGGCAATTCGTCCGCGATCTGTCTTTTGAAAACGCTGTCGCACAACGCGGAATTAACACCGCTGACGTGCAGCCTGATACACAAGTTGCAGTCAGCATTGATGCACGCAAGCGGTCGGGTGAAAACCAATATGAGGTTATCACCAAGTTCCGCGTGACAGCGAAAAACAAATCCACGGATGAAACGTTATTTCTGGTGGAGCTGGATTACGGCGGAATTTTCCAAGTCGAGGGAGTGCCAGAAGAACAGTTGCACCCGTTCTTGCTGATTGAATGCCCACGGATGCTGTTTCCCTATGTGCGCCGGATTATCTCGGATGTGACGCGCGATGGCGGATTCCCGCCCCTGAACATCGATACGGTGGATTTTCTGGCGCTTTACCGCGCAGAGCTGGGCCGCCGGATGGAAGCGCAAAAGGCCGAGACGCCCGTCGCCTAAACGCATCAAATTTTGGGAAAAGGCCGGGCGATTTGCCCGGCTTTTTTCGTTTTAAGCCCAGTTTGCGTTCTAAGTCCGGCTTTTCGTATTAAGCTTGGCGTTTGGCCCAAATTGCAGCGTCACCCAGCTTTGCAACAAAAGCGGCATGCGCCTCTGCTTCATCGTCCGACAAACGGGTTGGCAAAGCATTGGGGCGCGGCATTGGCCGCCAATCGCTGGAAGCCGCCCCATCGGACCCGGTTTCGGCGGGTTCGGCGGAAAGCGCAAAATCCGGCTGCCTGCCACCGATCAATTCCAGATAAACCTCTGCCAGAATCTCGCTATCCAGCAATGCGCCGTGCTTTTCGCGGCTTGAGTTATCGACACCAAAGCGGCGGCATAGCGCATCCAGCGAGGCAGGCGAGCCGGGGAATTTCTTGCGCGCAATCAAAAGCGTGTCGATTGCCTGAGTGTCGGGAAGGCGCGGCTTGCCAACGACCTTAAGCTCGTGGTTGAGAAACTTCATATCGAAGCTGGCATTGTGGATGACCATCTTGTCTTGGCCAATAAAATCCAGAAAATCCTGCGCGATGTCGCGGAAAACCGGCTTGTCGCGCAAGAAATCATCGCCCAGCCCATGCACCTCGAACGCCGATTTTGGCATCGAGCGTTCGGGGTTGATATATTGGTGATAGGTGCGGCCTGTCGGCATGTGATTGAACAGCTCTACCGCGCCAATTTCAACGATGCGGTCGCCCTCGGTCGGTTCAAAACCGGTGGTTTCGGTGTCCAGAACGATCTCACGCATGGGCGGTCTCTCTTAAATAGGCGATCAAGGCGGTCACATAGGCTTCGACTGACGAAAGGCTAAGCGATTCAACAATATGCGTAGCCTGTGTACGCTTTTCAGCATCCGGCATTTGCCGCGACAGAATAGTTTGAAACTGTGCCTGCGTCATACCGGGGCGGGCCATAACGCGCGCGCGCTGCAGGGCTGCGGGTGCTGTGACCAGCAGCGTGGCATTCATCATGGCCTGCGCGCCTTTCTCGAACAGCAAGGGGATGTCCAGAACCACAATATCGGCGCTGGCGCTGTGCAAAAACGCGTCGCGGTCCGCTGCGACAAGAGGATGAACAATCGCCTCTATCCGGGTCAAAGCCGTGGGGTCGGCGGCAATGATCGATTTGAGCGCGCCTCGGTCAATTGCACCGTCTTGCATCGCCTTGGGCCAAACAGCGGCAATTGGGGTGACCGCAGCACCACCGGGTGCATAAAGCCGGTGTACAGCGGCATCAGCGTCCCAAACCGGAAGCCCCGCCTTGGCAAAAAAACCGGCCGTCGTGGATTTGCCCATCCCGATAGAGCCGGTTAACCCAAGCCGAAAGGGCGTCATTGCGCCAAAACCGCATTGCGGGCGGCATCATCGACATCGGGGCGAATATTGAACCACCGCTCAAACCCCGGGGCTGCCTGATGCAACAGCATTCCAAGACCGTCCACCGTCGCACAGCCACGCGCAGCGGCTGCATCCAGAAATTCAGTGCGCAAAGGCGTATAGACCAAGTCATTGACCAAAGCATTTTTATTCAAGCCGTCCAAGGACACGTTGAAGGGCGGTTTTCCGACCATCCCCAACGCCGTGGTATTGATCACGGTTGCGACGTCATCCAGCGCATTGCCCGATAGAACCCAATCGACCACCGTGATCTTTGCACCGAAATCGGCGCGCAACGCCTCGGCCCGGGCGCGGGTGCGGTTGGTCACACGTATTTCTGGTGCGCCGACCTCGATCAAGGCCGCGACAACCGCACGGGCGGCACCACCGGCACCAAAAACCATCGCCGGCCCGGACTTCGGCTTCCAATCAGGCGCGTATTGCCGAAGATTGGCAACAAAGCCGGAGCCATCGGTATTATCGGCGTGAACCTTGCCATCGGCGCGAAAAATCAGCGTATTTGCAGCCCCGATCAGCGCAGCGCGGTCCGTCACAATATCGGCAAGACCCAACATCGTTTCTTTATGCGGGATCGTGACATTCACCCCGACAAAGCCCAGGCGCGGCAACATTTGCAACGCCTCACGCAGGTCGCCCTGTGCGATATCCAACGGGACGTAATGGCCCTTGATGCCATAACGGCGCAGCCAATAATTGTGCAGCGCCGGAGATCGACTATGGGCTATGGGCGAGCCAATAACACCAGCAAGCGGAATACGCGGATGATCGGTCATGTTTGTATGAATCCTCTCTGTCCGAGATAGCCCAAAAGCGGCAAAAGGGGAAGACCGAGGACGGTAAAGTAATCGCCTTCGACAGCGGAAAACAGGCGAACCCCTTCTTCTTCCAGCATGTACCCACCGGCAGAATGACGCAGGCTTTCCCAATTGCGGCTTAAGTAACCCTCGAGCCAAGCATCTGAAAAGTCGCGCATTGTCAGGCGGACTGTGCCAACGTGCCGCCATTGCGGTTGGCCATCATAATAAAGCACGACCGCTGAAAGAAGTTGATGTCGCTGACCGCGCAGCGCCAAAAGCTGGGCGCGCGCAGCCTGTGGGGTGGCAGGCTTTCCCCAAGATCTTCCTTTGAAGTCAAGAACTTGATCGCAGCCTATCACAACAGCACCCGAAACCTTATCGGCGATTTTACGTGCTTTCATTTCGGCCAGCGTATCGGCAATATCACGGGGCGTCGCGTCTTCTGCCTCTAGGCCAGCGCGGATCGCCTCTTCATCAATGCGGGCAGGCTGGGCGCTGACGGG
>JBLIGH010000104.1:0-9319 GCA_047636855.1 Pseudorhodobacter sp. | reverse complement strand
GGCGGGCGATGAGATTGGCAATTCGCAGGGTGGCAATAACAACGCCTATTGCCAAGACAATGCGACCGGTTGGATAAACTGGGATCAGGCCGATACCGAGCTTTCGGAATTTGTCAGCGCGCTTTCAAAATTTCGCCGCTCGCATAGCGTCTTGCGCCAAACCCATTTTTTGCATGGTCACACCCGCGCCGTAGATGGGTTGCCGGATGTTGAATGGTTTGGCTTTGATGGCACGCCGTTGCAATGGGGCGATCCGGGCCTGTCGAACCTTTGCCTTGTGCTGCGCTGCTCGGCCGAGGCGGCAATCCGCGAGCAAGATGATGATACCGTCTGTTTGGTGTTCAATCGCGAAATGTCCGAGAATACGGTAAAATTGCCAGCCGCCCCGCAGGACCGTCATTGGATCCGCGCAATTGATACAGCGGCCGAGCAGATGTTCGCTCTGTGCGAGATTGATCCTGATGCGGTCATTTTGGCGGCGCATTCTGTGGCTGCTTTTGTCTTGAAAGAGGATCGGTCAGCCAATGCAGGTGGATGAGGCGCTTTCGCTTTTGGCGGACCGGTATGGGTTGATTTCGGCCTATCACGACCTGAATGGGGTATTGCAAGAAGCCTCGCCAGACACGACGCGCGCGCTGTTGCGTTCTATGGGACTGGTGTTGGAGTGTGACGCGGATGTAAGGGACGCGTTGCGCGTGACCGAGGCCCGTCAATCTGCGCGGATCATCCCGGCTGAATTGATCCTGCTTGCCGGGCAGGGCGTGCAGATTCCGATTGCAGCGTCCGGCGAATGGGTGCTGCATTTCGACCCGGATTTGGGCTTGGAACCTGGCGAAGGGTCGTTTTCGGATTTGGTTTTGATCCCGAATTTGCCCGTTGGCGTTCACCGGTTAGCGCTGCGAATTCAGGCGCAAACGCAAAGCGTGACCCTGTTGGCCAAACCCAACGGCGCGCCTTCGTTGCGGGCGGTCACAGGTCATGACAGGCTTTGGGGCGTCACCGCAGCCCTATACGGAATGCATTCGGCGCGGTCTGTTGGGTTGGGCGATTTCGCGGATTTGGCCGTTGCGGCGGAAGGTCTGGCCAAGGGTGGGGCGGCGTTTTTAGGGATTAACCCTATCCACAATCTGGGCTGGGCCGATGCCACGGTGATCAGCCCTTATTCGCCCTCGACCCGCGAATTCCTGAACCCTTGGCATTTGGCGCTGGACCAGCTGCGCGGCTTGCAAGACTTGGCGCAGGCGCAAAAAGCCATCGCCGAAGCCCGCGAGGTATTGCGGCCCATAAAGCCCGAGGCATCGATCGATTACGCAGCTTTTCGCCTGCAATTCAAACCTTTGTTGCGCAAGCTCTATGATCTTTTTACGCAGTCCGAGGATGCTGCCGCGCAAACCGAATTTGCGCGATACCGCAGCGGTTGCGGCCAACGTATGCAGGACTTTGCGCTGTTTGAGGCGCTCAGCGTGCAATATGGTGCGGATTGGCGGCAATGGCCCGCATCCGTGGCAACCCTTGCACTTGCACGGCAAAGCAAAAGCGTGGCCCAAGATGAGGTTGCATTTCACATCTGGTTGCAGTGGCAGGCAGAGCATCAATTGGGCGCGGCCCAAACCCATGCCATCGCTGCCGGGATGCCGCTGGGTCTGTATCTTGACCTCGCGGTTGGCGCGCGACCGGGCGGGGCGGAAACCTGGTGCGACACTGGTTCGGTTGCCGCAGGCGCTACACTTGGCGCGCCACCAGATCAGTTTAACCCGACTGGGCAACGCTGGAACCTGACGGCTTTTGCGCCCAATAAGCTGCGCGATACGGCCTATGCTGACGTGCGCCGCATTTTGGCCGCGTCGATGCGCTTTGCAGGCGTGCTGCGGATTGACCATGTGCTTGGTATGAACCGCAGCTATCTTTTCCCCGATTGCGGCGCGCCGGGCGGCTACGTTCGCCAACCTTTCCCGCAGCTTTTGGCCGTCGCGGCAATTGAGGCTGCCAAATCGGGTACGGTCGTGATTGGCGAAGACCTTGGCCTTGTGCCAGATGGCTTTCGAGAGGCGCTGTCGGATCATGGCTTTTACGGCTATTCGGTGCTGCAATATGAACGCGACGCGCAAGGCCAGTTCCGCCAATCCGAAAATATGCGCGCCCAAAGCCTGACCTGTTTTGGCACCCATGACAGCCCCTCTATGCGTGGTTTCTACACCGGGCATGATATCGGTTTGCGCCAACAGATGGGGTGGTCAACCGACGATGAGGCGCATCACGCGTTGCAGGCCCGGCAGGCCGATATCGCTTCGGTCGGGGGCGATGCGAATTTCGAGACCTTCCGCCATAATGTTCATGCCCGGATCGCTTGGTCACCTGCCGCGATGATCTCGGTTCAGCTGGACGATATGCTTGGTATTACCGAGCCACAAAACCTGCCGGGAACCGTGGATGAATACCCCAATTGGCGCACACGCTGCCCGATCACGGTGGATCAGATCGCCTTGATGAATAATCTGACGGATACATCTGAAATCATGCGGGAAAGTGGCCGCAAAACGCCCCAACCCCAAAAATCGAGGGACATAGGATGAGTATCGAGATCGTCACAACGCAGCCTATTGAAGGCCAAAAACCCGGAACCTCGGGCTTGCGCAAAAAGACCCGTGTGTTCATGCAGCCCGGCTATCTGGAAAACTTCGTGCAATCCGTTTTTGACGGCATTGGCGGCGCGCGTGGCAAAAGTTTTGTGGTTGGCGGCGACGGACGCTTTTTCAACACTCAAGCGATCCAGATCATTTTGAAGATGGCGGCGGCCAATGGGGCTGCAAAAGTGATTGTGGGGCAGGCGGGGTTGCTGTCGACCCCCGCGGCCTCGCATCTGATCCGCATGAACCAGACGGATGGCGGTTTGATTTTGTCGGCCAGCCATAATCCCGGTGGGATTGATGAGGATTTTGGCCTGAAATACAACATCGCCAATGGTGGCCCTGCGCCAGAAGGCGTGACAGATAAAATCTTGGCCCGAACCGGAAATATCACCGAATACCGCATTGCCCGGGTGGATGATGTTGATCTGTCAGTGATTGGTCAGCAAGTGCTTGCTGGCATGGTCGTCGAGGTCGTTGACCCGGTTCACGACTATGCCGCCCTGATGCGGACCCTGTTTGATTTTGCCAAAATCCGTGCGCTGTTCGCTTCGGGGTTCACGATGCGCTTTGATGCGATGCACGCGGTGACGGGGCCTTACGCCAAAATCATCCTAGAGGGTGAATTGGGGGCTGCCGCAGGCACCGTGATCAATGGCACACCAAGCGAAGATTTTGGCGGTGGTCATCCAGACCCGAACCCCGTTTGGGCCAAGCCATTGATGGATTTGATGATGTCTGACGCCGCCCCGGATCTTGGCGCAGCCTCGGACGGTGACGGCGACCGCAATATGATCGTAGGTCGCGGAATATACGTCACCCCTTCGGACAGTCTTGCTGTTTTGGCTGCAAACGCGCATCTGGCGCCGGGGTATGCGCGCGGACTTGCTGGGGTTGCCCGATCGATGCCGACCAGTGCCGCGAGCGACCGGGTCGCGGCGAAGCTTGGGATTGGCAGTTTCGAGACGCCAACGGGATGGAAGTTTTTCGGCAACCTTCTGGACGCTGGCCTTGCCACGCTGTGCGGCGAAGAAAGTGCAGGCACCGGCTCGGATCATGTTCGCGAAAAAGATGGGCTTTGGGCGGTTTTGCTGTGGCTGAATATTCTGGCGGAACGGAAGCTTGGCGTGCAGGCTATTTTGACGGATCATTGGCAGGCTTACGGCCGCGACTATTATTCGCGCCATGATTACGAGGCGATACCCTCGGATCTGGCCAATGATATGATCGAAAAGCTGCGCGCCCGTTTGCCCAGCCTGCCGGGGCAGGTCATCGCCGGACTGACGGTCGAGGCGGCGGATGAGTTTGCCTATCTCGATCCGGTAGATGGTTCCGAAAGCCGCAATCAGGGCATCAGGGTGTTTTTTGCAGGCGGCGCGCGCGTGGTGTTTCGTTTGTCGGGCACCGGTACGCAAGGGGCGACGCTTCGGGTTTATTTGCAAACCTACACGCTGGGCAACGGTGCTTTGGACCGCGACCCACAAGAGGCTTTGGCCGATGTTCGCATCGCCGCCGCAGAGGTGGCCGATCTGGGTCGCATGGGCCGCGACAGGCCAGATGTGATGACTTAGATCGAGGCCGCAAAACCCTGTCTCAATCCAGGTCACATGGCGCGCGGTTCGTAAGCGTTGCATCTGCCCCCCCTAAAAGGGGCTTAGCGCGCTTAAGCTGAGAAAATATGATGTCCTCAAGAAGGATACAGGCATCACGAATTTTCAAACGCTAGGCTCCAGACTAGTGGATTTGGCCCGAACAAGATGGTTGCTGCGAGGGCGATCGCCGACAGGAATATCTTTGTAGATCGGGCATATCGGGTAGCGATCCTTCAGGCGACCGGGCATTATCTCGATCCGGTTTCGTCGTTTGCAGCGGCGCTTGTCGTATTTGATGGGCTTGTCGCGCGACTTTCGCCACGGGATGCAGGGTGTTATTTCCTTATCTACAAGGGCTTCACAGAACCAATCCGCGTCATACCCTCGGTCCCGCAATAACCAGTCGGCGGAGGGTAGGCTAACCGCAGGTTCGATGCCGTGCGCTGCGCCTTGAGATAGGTCGCATCAATCGAGATTGTTTTATTGTCAGGTGTCTTCGCCGCCAACCCCGCCATGATCCTCGCGAACACACCCAAGTCACCCCACCTCAACCCATTGCGATTGATTAAGGTAATACCACTGAGCACGCGCCGGTCATCAACGTGGGGCAAACCATGGCTCTTCGGAAAACACGGCCGGAGCGGCGCCATTTGATCTTCGCTCAGCCAGTAAAGATTGCGCATAATCACCCCTCAGTTGGGGGAATTTGAATCATGCAGCCCTGACTGCATCAACCAGATTAATGGGTCCAGAGCCTAGTGTATTAACCGCCTCAAAGGTTGTTTGTCGCGCGAGTGGCCTCTTGCAGAGCAGTAGCACTTCCAAAAACAGAAGCACGGTGCAGGCCGGAAACTCTCAACCTTCTGTTTTCGTATTGGCATGTCGCCAATACCCTCGCACGCCACTGTACGAAGACCTATCTGGGGGGGGTAGATGCAACGCTTACCGCGGCTCAGGCACCGCCACGCGCCATCATTTTGCGCACATTTGCGGCAGTCTTGCGAATGGACGCCTCTATTTCCGCACGCCTGATCGCAAAGCGGGCAGAGGGGACCGGGACCGAAATCGCATGCAGATCGCCAACCCAATCCACAAACGCGAAGCCGACGGCCGAAATCCCTTCGGTGTGCTCTTCCAGATCATAGGCGAGGCCGGTTTTCTGAATGGATTGCAGCCCGGCCATGTAGGCGGTGATGTCGCCGGTATGACCTTTACGCTCCCATTCCCGCGCGACCAGATTTTGCGCGCGCGCTTCAGGCATCGCGGCGAGGCAAGCGCGCCCATTCGCGGTCGTTGTGATAGGAAAAACCTCACCGACCGAAGACACAGTGCGAAGCCGGTGCGTGCCGGGAACCTGATCCAGAAAGATCATTACCTCGCCGCGCAGAACCGAAAGGTCAGAGGTCTCGCCGGTGCTATTGGTCAGGTCCGATAGCAGCAGCCGGCATTGCTCTACGATATTATACCGTGTCGCCTCTGCCAGCGCGCCAAGTTCCGGCCCCAGCCGCAGATTGCCGCCATTTGAGCCTGCGATGATAAAGCGTTCGACTTGTAACGCGCCGACGATCCGTTGCACGGTCGAGCGCGGCAATTTCACCAGGCCTGCAATCTGCCCCAGGCTCATGCCTTCCGGGTTTTCTTTCAGACTTCGCAGAATCGATGCCGCGCGGGCGATCACTTGGATCCCTGCCTTGCCTGCATCGGCGTCTTGATCCTTCATGTCTTCCCCATAGCGCAATTTATCTGCTATCAAAAAGGCCTGTTGAGGGCTAAAGTCAACCTGTTTCACCCGCATCGCGGTACAGATAGGCCGCCTAGCAGGAAAATTTACTTTGTTAAGGGGCGCTGAGCGACCTTGGGGCCGGGCAGCGGGGCCAACGAATGCGCTGCGAAAATCTGAAACACGCGGACGTATTCTAGCGCGACGTATTGGGTTTAAATTGGGGGCCTTAAGCAAATGATGCCCTCGAACGGTGCGCGGCCCATAAACGCTCATTCCTTGCGTATGACCGTAGGCAGGGCACCGCAATCGTCCTGTTGAAAGTCGGCATTTCGGCTTTGACAAAGCTCTGCTAAGGTCTCGGGATGCAGATTGAATTGACACAGATATTTATACTCTTGGGCCTCGTGTTCGCGCTTCTTGTCTGGGGCCGCATTCGATACGACCTAATAGCCTTCGGCGCTTTGATCATCGCCGCTGCCCTTGGACTGGTTCCGACCGAAGATGTTTTTTCCGGGTTCGGACATTCAGCCGTGGCCATCATTGCATTGGTTTTAATTGTCAGCCGAGGGCTGTCATCATCGGGTGCGGTCGAACTTATCGCGTCCAAGCTTATCGACCCGGATCGGCCGCTTCCGCTGCATATTGCCGTGGTGGCAGCTTTGGCGGCTGGCCTGTCCGCGATCATCAATAATGTCGCGGCTTTGGCGCTGCTGATGCCGCTTGATCTTGAAGCCGCGAGGAAAGCAAAGCGCGCGGCAGGCCAAACCTTGATGCCGCTTTCTTTCGCGACGATTCTGGGTGGTATGATCACGTTGATCGGGACGCCGCCAAACATCGTGATCTCGGCGTATCGCCAAGGCGTTCTGGGCGAGCCGTTCGGGATGTTTGACTTTGCGCCGGTCGGGCTTGTGGTCGCCATGGCCGGGATTGCGTTCGTGTCGTTGTTTGGTTGGCGGCTGCTGCCAAAGCGTACATCGCTGCTGGACACAGAAAAAGCGGCCGCGAATGGCCGATACGTGGCCGAGCTGCGCATCGGCGAGCAGACAATAAAAGAGGGTATGGTGGTAGAGGACCTTTACCCCAAAGCGAATGATGCTGATGTTCATATTTTAGGTTTGGTCCGCCGCGGCAAACGTATCCGCGGCCTTGCACGCCGCGAAGAGGTGCGCGCAGGCGACTTTCTGGTCGTTGAAGGCGAGCCGAAATCGATCGAGGCCTTTATGGGGCAAGCAGGGCTTGATTTTGCGGGATCTGAAAAACACGAAGGCGGCGTCGTGGCACCGGGTCTGACCCTGACAGAAGCCATTGTGCCTGACGGCGCGCGGATAGAAGGTCGGACCTCACGCAGCGTGCAGCTGTTGCAACGCCACTCGGTCACCCTGTTGGGCGTTGCGCGCAGTGGGCAAAGCTTTCAAGACCGCGTACGTCTGTTGCCCATCCGTGCTGGCGATGTTTTGCTGCTTTTGGGACCGCCGGACCGCGTTGCAGAGGCCACTGAATGGCTTGGCGTGCTGCCGCTTGAAGGGCGACAAACCGAAGTCGTTCAACGCAGCAAAGCGGGGCTGTCCATCGGGGTCTTCATGCTTGCAATCGCGCTGGCGGTGTTTGGGTTTGTTCCATTGTCGGTGGCGCTTGGCGGTGCCGTGATTGCCTATGTTGCATTTGGTTTGGTCAGTGGTCGCGAAGTCTATGCATCGGTTGAATGGAAAGTCATCGTCTTGCTTGCCAGCCTCATCCCCTTGGCCGAAGCGTTTGAGCATTTCGGCGGGGCAGAGCTGATCGCCAACCAGATCGTCACCTTGACCGACGGCTACCCCGCATGGGTATCGCTGGTCGCCTTGATGATCGTGACGATGACGCTGTCGGATTTTCTGAACAATGTGGCCACGACGTTGATCGCAGCGCCAATCTCGATGTCGATTGCGGCGGCGACCGGCACAAATCCAGACACCTACCTTATGACGGTCGCGGTGGCCGCTTCATGCGCCTTCCTCACCCCAATTGGCCATAAGAACAACACCATCATCATGGGGCCGGGCGGCTACCGGTTTGGCGACTATTGGCGTATTGGCCTGCCGCTAGAGGTCATTGTGGTCTGTGTCGCCGTTCCGACCATACTCTTTGTTTGGCCGCTGTAAGGGGTCAGATACGCCCGAGTGCAGGGTTTAGATCAAACCAAGCTATTTGGTTTTGGCCAAAATTTGGATCCCAAAGCTGGGTCTGCTGCCTTCTTAGGGTGTCAAAATAAGCTTTGGGCGGGGGGCTGCGCACGGTTCAGTGCAACGCGGTAAACCGTGCCGACGCCATTCACCTTTAGGCGCCAAGGGCTTTCCCGGATCTTAAGGTGTGAAAAACTTCGGGCGTGACCCGGGTCGAGCGGTTGGCACATCCGCCGTAATTGCGGATCCCGACCACATGGCGTATTCCAAGGGCTTGGGAATAGCGCCAAGCAGGGCTGCCGCTTTGACCCGGGGCCGTATCGATCATATAGGCCAGCCGCTTTGGCTCTAGTCCAAACACCACGTTACGTCCCGCCATATCGCCAAGCGGGGCGCAAAATCGAAGTGCGCGGTTTGAGTTGTCCGGCGGTATGACACTTGTCGATCCCAGAATTCATATTCTGGGCTGCTGATTTTTCGCCGGATTTTGCCCGATCTTCGCGCTGTCTCTCTTAAACAAAGGTGACTTATGACAAAGCAAATCACACTGACCGAACTCAAGGCCAAAATTCGCGATATCGACACCCCGGATGCGGAAATTGCCGCTTATTTGTTGGCCGCACCCGAAGCATTCGATGCCTTTGCCCCGCAAGTGCGGATCAATCCCTAATTGGTGGATGACGAAGGCACCGAGGCCGATGTCGCCATGCGGTTCTTTAACGCGATGTCCAAGCGGCGGCGGCAAAAGAAATACCTTAAGAAAATCGAAGATGGTTGGAGCGGGCTTCGGATTGTTTCCGAAGGCGACAGTCGGTTTCAATACCCGTTCTTGTTGCGCGATGTTATTGATCAGTTGTTCGACGAGTTTGCAATCTACAGTCTTGGGGCGGCTGGTGATCTGGTGCAGGACATGCTGGATCAAGATGAAATCCTGCAAGCTGTGCGTCAGCACAACCCGCATGTGGTTTTGATCAGCGGTGGCGGCAATGACCTTTTGGGTGACGGCATGCTGAAAACCGCATTGCACCCTTTCAAAACGGGCAAACCGGCCAAGGACTACCCCAACGCCACCTTTGACAAACGGCTCAAGGATATCATCGGTATACTCCGCTCAGACCAAAACCCGAAGGTTTTGGTCTGAGATGATGCGGAAGTTATCAGTGACCTGATTTCGGAAGTTGTGCCATTGCTCTGGGATAATTTTCCGCAAGAACTTCA
>JBLIGH010000103.1:0-9321 GCA_047636855.1 Pseudorhodobacter sp. | reverse complement strand
ACGCCTTGATGGACCGCACCGCCGACCCCGAAATTATCGAGGGCATCGCCACGCTTGCGCGCGAATGGGACGGTGTTCAAGGCTTTCACGATCTTAAAACCCGCATGGCCGGCAGCCGGATTTTCGTGCACTTGCATATCGAACTGGATGGCGACCTCAGCCTGCGCGAAGCCCATGACATCGGCGCAGGCCTGCGCCGAACCATCTTGCTGGCCTACCCCCAAGCCGATGTCATCATCCACAAAGACGTGGCCCATCCCAATCCAGCCAAAACAACCTCCCCCTAACGTTTCAAAAAGACCCCTTTCATCTGTTTGAAAATATCCCGGGGTTTGGGGCAGCGCCCCGACGGCCCGAAGGGCAAAAAAACCAACCGCCTGCCGCAGGCAGTCCGCTTTCAAAGAAGCGAGCAATCGCTGCGACTTTGACCCGCCACTTTTTTTGGGATTGCAGTACACGCGCAATCCAGTAATTATGCAAATGTATAATTACTGGACGCGCCATGACCCCGGACCCACGCAAATTCACCAGGCAGGGCGAAGAAGCCCGGCGCGATGCGCTGATTGCAGCGGCGCTGGCCATATTTGCGCAAGCTGGGCCTGCGGCAGCCACAGTGCGGGCTATTGCGGCCAAGGCTGGCGTGACGCCGGGGTTGATCCGGCACTATTTCAGCAGCAAAGACGCGCTGAACCGCGCCGCCTACCGATCAATGATGGAGCAGATGACCGCAAAAACCCTCTCTGTTCTGGACGGTCTGGATGGTGGCCCCGAGGCGCGGCTGGCGCTGTTTGTGGCGTCGTCCCTGCGGCCTCCGGTTGTGGATGCGGGCTCGGTCGGGCTTTGGGCCAGCTTTTTGCATATGGCGCGACAAGATCCATTGATGCGCGACGTGCACAAGCTGACCTATCTGCAATATCGCGACCTTTTGCAGGGTCTGATTGCAGCTTTGCCGCGGCGCGCCGATGCCGCGCAACTTCGCGCTGACGCCATTGCCTGCAACGCGGTGATCGACGGGCTTTGGCTAGAGGGTTCCGTCCTGCCCGAAGCCTTTGCACCAGACGAGTTAGAGCAGATCGGGCTGCGCGCTATCGGTGCCATATTGGGGTTGCCGCTGGCAGCTCATTTGCCAAATACAAGGGAAACAGCATGAAATACGCGGCGATAACGGACCGGCTGGCAGGTCTTGGCGGCGCGAAATGGGCCATTCACACGCGTGCGCGCGACCTTAAAGCGCAAGGTCGCCAAATCATCGAGCTGACCATCGGCGAGCCCGACGTGCCCACGCCCGCCGAATTGATGCAGGTCGCGGCCCGCGCGATGCTCGACGGGCGCACCGGCTATTCCAACGGTCAGGGGGAAACCGCGTTGCTAACGGCGCTTTGCGCCCATTATTCCACCCGGTCAGGCCGCCCGATCTTACCCGAACAAATCATGTGTTTCCCCGGCACCCAAACCACACTTTTCGCGGTGTTGATGGCACTGCTGGACCCCGGTGACGAGGTGCTGACAGGGGACCCGATGTACGCAACCTACGAGGGGCTAATTGCTGCGACCGGCGCGCGCGTCGTCCCGGTTGCGTTGCGCCCCGAGGCAGGCTTTCGCATCCGCGCCGCAGATATTGCAGCCCGGATCACCCCCGCCAGCCGCATGATCTTTCTAAACTCGCCGCATAATCCGACGGGGGCGATTCTAACCAGGCAAGATTACATCGAAATCGGTGCCTTGGCGCGGCAACACGATCTTTGGATACTTTGTGACGAAGTCTATGAAGCGCTGATTTTTGATGGCAGCCCCTTTGTCTCGGCACTGGATCAGGCCGATTTGGCCGAGCGGGTGATTGTCGCCTCTTCGATTTCCAAAAGCCACGCCGCACCCGGGTTTCGGTCTGGTTGGTGCATTGGCCCTGCCGAGCTGATGCAGCGCTTACTACCTTTGTCCGAGACGATGCTGTTTGGCAATCAGCCTTTCATCGCCGATATGACCGCCGCTGCGATCTTGCAGGGATCTTCGGTCGCGGCAGGCATGGCACAGCGATTTGCGCGGCGCGCTGATCTGATCAAGACGCGACTAGAGGGGGTGATGGGCATGCAGGTGCACCGCCCCGATGCGGGTATGTTTTCACTGGTCAATATCAGCGCAATCGCTGTGGATGACGAGGCTTTCGCCCTTGATTTACTGGAAGAAACCGGCGTTGCCGTGATGCCCGGGGCCTCGTTCGGCGCGGGCCTTGCAAGCTGGCTAAGGCTCAGCCTGACCCAACCTGATGACGTCATCGACGAGGCCTGCACAAGGCTTATCGAATTTGCCAAGGGATACGCGAGATGAGGACCGTCGGACAAGCATTGGTCGAAGGCTTGGCACAGCGCGGGGTCAAGGTGGTCTTTGGCATTCCCGGCGTCCACACGGTAGAGCTTTATCGCGGGTTGGCGGGCTCGCACATCCGTCACGTCACACCGCGCCACGAACAAGGCGCCGGTTTCATGGCCGACGGTTATGCCCGCGTGACGGGCAAGCCGGGCGTGGCCTTCGTCATCACCGGGCCGGGCCTGACCAACACCTTGACCGCGATGGCACAGGCGCGGGCAGATTCTGTGCCGATCTTGGTCATCTCGGGCGTAAACCGGCGGGCCTCGTTGGGTCAGGGGTTGGGGATGTTGCACGAATTGCCCGATCAGGCGGGGATGCTCAAAACCCTGTGCCCCAGCTTTCAGGTGACCGCGCCCGAGGCGTTGGAGCGTTGCCTAACGCTGGCATTCGCGGCGATGCTGACAGGTAGGCCCGGCCCGGTGCATCTGGAGGTACCGACGGATGTGATGGCGATGGCCGCAAGCCCGGTCTTGCCCGCAATGGCCGCAAGCCCCGCGCATGCGGAAGCGACCCAGATCACACTGGCTGCGGCCCTGCTGAACCAAGCCAAGCGCCCGCTGATCCTTGCGGGCGGTGGCACGCGCCATGTTGGTGCCGCCTTGCAAGCCTTGGCCGAGGTGCTGGATGCGCCGGTGGTCCAAACCACCAATGCGCGCGGCAATATGCATGGCCATCCTTTGCTGGTGCCCGCCTCGCCCAGCTTGGACGCCGTGCGCGACCTGATGCGTGATGCCGATCAAATTCTGGCCATCGGCACCGAAATTGGCCCTACCGATTACGATATGTATGTGCGCGGCGGAATGCCCGATTTGTCCGGTATGATCCGCATCGATATGGGCGCGGAACAAGTCGCGCGCCACCCTTGCGCGCTTGGGATCCATGCCGAAGCGGGGTCAGTCTTGACGCAGCTTGGCCCGTTGATAGCCCCCAAAAACGGCGACGGGGCGGCGCGCGCAAAAGCCACACACACGGCGGCTTTCGCCGAAATTGGCGATTACATGCGCTGGCTCGTCGGCTTTTTGGACGCTATTCGCGACGAGGTTCCGGGGGCGATTATCGTGGGGGACAGCACGCAGCTGGTCTATGCCGGGAATTGTTTTTACGACCACGATCGCCCAGGCGGTTGGTTCAACGCAGCCACCGGGTTCGGCGCTTTGGGCTTTGCCCCGGGGGCTGCCGTGGGGGCCGCACTGGCCGCACCCGGTGTGCCGGTCATTTGCCTGATAGGTGACGGTGGCTTGCAATTCAGCCCATCCGAACTGCGGGTTGCGGTCGACCAAAACCTGCCGATTACGTATATCGTTTGGAACAATGCCAGCTACGGTGAAATTGCATTGGCCATGCAACAGGCGCAGATCGAAGTGATTGGCTGTGATCCCTCGCCGCTGAAGCTAGACCATTTTGCGGCCGCCTGCGACCTGCCCTACGCCCTTGCCGCCACAACGCCGCACGCCTTGAGGCAGGTTTTGGCAATGCCTTGCCACGGGCCACGGCTGATCGAAATTAAGGCTGGGATGGAGATCCGTCAGGGCTAAATCATGCCACCGTTGCGCGCGATCATCGCGGCATGCGTGCGGTTGCGCGCCTCTAGCTTGCGGCTTAGGGTTTTGACATGCAGCTTTACGGTGACTTCTTGCAAGGCCAGATCGCGGGCGATTTCCTTGTTGGATTTCCCCTCACACAAGCCGCGCAACACCGAGACTTCGCGCCGTGTCAGCAACGCCAAAGGCGCACCGGGTGCGACCTCGGACTGCAAAAGGCCAATCGGCGCGAATGTATCGCCCTTTGTCATCAGCTTCACCGCGGCCACCATCGCGCGCGAGGCCATCTTCTTGGGCACGAACCCCACGGCACCAGCCCCCAACGCGGCTTCCGCCAATTCCCGCGACGTGCTGCCCGACATCAGGGCGACATTCGGGCAATGCCCGGTCGAAAGAGCTTCAGAAAGACCGGTCAGCCCCCGCATGGACGGCATCTCATGGTCCAGCAGAACCAAGTCAAAGCTCTCGCGCGCCATGACACTTAGAGCTTCAGATAGGTCCGCAGCCGTTGTAACCGCTGAAACACCTTCTGCCAGCAAAAAAGCAGCAATGGTTTCGCGCACGAGGTCATGATCATCCGCAACAAGGACTTTCAAGCCCGCACACCCTTTCTTTTCAATGCGTCCAGTTCAAATAAAATAGTAAAAACCTAACATAATAACCGGGTTTTGCCCCCTACCTGCTATTTACAATACCGCACAGAGCACTGCACAACAACCCATTCAATATCGGGAATGCATCGGGCGCAAGCATCGCCTGCGCCCGAAATCATTTCTGCCGCCGCTAGGATCAGGTTTCGGTCAGGTCGGGCAGATTTGTCAGATTTCGCTGCGCATCCAGCGCCTGTGATTGTGTCTTGTCTGCACGGGTGATTTTGATGCGACGCGGTTTCAGCGCTTCGGGCGTTTCGCGCACCAGATCGATATGCAGCATCCCAAGCTCGTGCAAAGCGCCCGTGACGCGCACGTGATCTGCCAGCGCAAAACGGCGCTCGAAGGCACGGGTGGCGATACCGCGATGCAAAAAGCGACGCTGTGCCTCGTCGTCAACTTTGCGGGCGGCGACGACCAAAGTGCCCTCTTTGACCTCAACGGTCAGCTCGTCTGGGGAAAACCCGGCAACGGCGACCGAGATCCGGTACGTTTGGTCGTCGATTTTCTCGATATTATAGGGCGGATAGGTTGGCAGGGCGACATCAGTGGTCAAAACCCTGTCCATCAAGTCGGCGATACGGTCAAAGCCGACAGTTGCGCGGTAAAGCGGCGCGAAGTCTAGGTTACGCATTTCATCCTCCGTAAAGCGATGCAAAAGGCCCTCCGACATCGCGGACGGGCGTTGGTTCGCCGGACCCAATTGCGGCATCCGACCCCTTAAATTTGGGAAGTCGGAATCGCAGTTTCAAGGGGCCTAGGGCCGCAGGAACTTGGCGCTGGTGTTGCGACCTTGGTCGGCGCTCTTGGATGCGCTGCCGCCAACGGTGATACGGCGGATTTGCGCGCGCGGTGCATCGCCTTGCGCGATCATCACACCTTTTCCGGAATTCAAAGCTGATTTCAGATCGGCCAGAAGGCTTGGCAACTCCATGCCAAAGGCCGAAACCGTATTCCCCTCGCGGTGGCCCGAAGACACGATAGACACGATTTGCGCACGGTTCCCCGACAGATCGAACACCGGCGCGCCAGAAGAACCAAAAGTCACATCGCAATCAAACTGGATCAAACCCTGTGACTGTGCATTAACCGTGCAAACCCGCTGCCACGACAAGGTATCCTCGCGGCCCCGCGCATAAGAAACCACGCTGACCTTATCCAGCTTGCCCGCCGGGCGCACCGCAAAAGGGGCTGCCTGTGCGGCAGGGATCGGTTGCACAAGTTCCAGCAAAGCCAAATCGTGATGGACATTTTTGGCGTTGCTGGCTTCACCCGGCGTATAACCCGGATGCGCAACGGCCCGGATAACTTGCCCACTGGCAATCACTTTTTCGCCCCGCAATCCAGCGCGGAATGTGATTTGGCGCGGATCCACCGGTTTTGCTGTGACGCTGTCAAACAGGCAATGAGCCGCCGTCAGCACCAAATTCGTGGCAATCAACGTGCCGGTGCAAAACCCATTTGATGCAATATCCACCCGCCCCACGGCTTCCCATCCCAAAACCTGATCGCGACGATCAAGGGCCGCCAGCCCGGTATTGCCGGTCTGTGCCGCCGCAGGACTGGCAAGGCTCAACACAAGAAAAAGGACAAAGCTACGCATGACTATGGCTTTATGAATTTGGCAGTATTGCCCGCACCGGTTTCCAGAATCCCCCCCCCGCCCGAGGATTTTTGAAACAGGCTGTTTTCTTCGGCAAGTGTGGCGCGCAACGTGATCAGCGGCCCTTCCAAAGTCGTCCCCAAAGCGACGTTCTGCCCGCCAAATTCTGCCTTCGACGACACGACCGACACAATCCGCGCCACCCCATCCCGGATCGAGAAAATTGGCGCCCCGGAGGACCCGAAATCAACGTTGCAAGACAAAACCAGCATCGTTGGCTCTCGGTCGATCACATGACAAACCTCTTGCAAACTGGGCGCTTCGGCGCGGTCCAGCGCATAAGAAACAACGCCAACCTCTTCGCCCTTGCCCGGTTGCGCTTCGGTTTCAAAGGGGTGAATCGAGGTAAGGCGGATCGGTTGGTCCAATTTCAGCAAAGCCACATCAAAGGACACGCGCGTTAGTTTATCGCCACCACCATAAACATATTCCGGGTGTGCCACGGCGCGCTTCACGCCGCGGTAAGCCGCAGCGCGACCATTGCGCCAACCTGCCAGAAACTCAATATCGCGCGCTTCAATGCGTGCGCCTGTTTTGGCGTCGAACAGACAATGTGCCGCTGTCAAAACCAAATCCGGCGCAATCAACGTCCCGGTGCAAAAAGCGCGCTTGCCAAGGTTCAGCCGTCCAACTGCATTCCAGCCACGGCTATCGTCGCCGGTATTCAACCGCTGCAATTCGCTTTCTTGTGCCACAGCAGGCAGGCCCAACCCGGTACAAAGCGAGATCAGCAACAATATACGGGTGAACAACGGCATCAAACCTCCAAAGTATTCCCCGTCGGGATAAAGAGGGTTTGAGGCAGATTTATGGCCGTGCAGCACAAGATCCTGCCCTGACGATCTGGCGGCTACATATCTTGCAAGGCTGGCGGTTTTGGCCCGCCCGTCGCCCAATCCAAAAGTTCGACCGTGTGAACGATGGGCAGCTTGGTCCCAGAGCCAATCTGCATCATGCAGCCGATATTGCCTGCCGCGATAATATCGGCCCTTTTCGCCTCTAGGGTCTCGACCTTGCGGGCTTTCAATTGCTGGCTGATCTTTGGCTGCAACAGATTATAGGTGCCTGCCGATCCACAGCAAAGGTGACTGTCAGCAGGTTCCACAACCTCAAACCCAACGCGCTTTAGCAGATCTTTCGGGGCGGTTTTGATCTGCTGCCCATGCTGCAAACTGCAAGCAGCGTGGTAGGCAATTTTCAGACCCTTTGCCTGCCCCTCTGGCAAACCTATCTTGACCAATAGCTCCGAGATATCCATCGCCATGCCCGACACGGTCGCTGCATCTTCCGCCAACGCATCATTGCGGAACATGTGGCCGTAATCTTTCACCGTCGTGCCGCAACCCGACGTGTTGATCACCACCGCATCCAGACCCGCTGCTCGCTTTTCCGCCATCCAAGCGTTGATATTGGCGGCGGCCGCACCATGCGCCTGATCGGTCTTGCCCATGTGATGCGTCAGCGCACCGCAACAGCCCATGCCCTTGGCCACAACAACCTCGCAGCCCAGCCGCTGCAGAATACGGATCGTCGCATCATTGATATCGGTGTTCAGCGCCTTTTGCGCGCAGCCCGTCATCAGTGCCACCCGCATCTTCGGCGCGCCCTCTGCCGCAAAGCTTTGCGGGTCATCGTTGCGGCTGACAGGCGGGATATGTTTCGGTGCCATCTGCAGCATTGCCTTGAGCCGCGCATCCGGCATCAAAAATGCAAATGGCCGCCCGATTTTTGCCCCCAGCAAGGCCAAACGGAACCGTTTGGGATAGGGAATGATCTGCGCCAAAACCCAACGCAAGCTGCGGTCCATAAAGGGGCGCTTATAGGTTTTCTCGATATATTCACGTGCTGTATCAACCAGATGCATGTAATGCACGCCGCTTGGGCAGGTCGTCATACAGGCCAGACAGCTTAGGCAGCGGTCGATATGCAAAACTGTCTTCGCATCCGCTGGCCTGCCCTTTTCCAGCATATCCTTGATCAGATATATCCGGCCACGCGGGCTGTCCAATTCATCGCCAAGCACCTGATAGGTTGGGCATGTTGCCGTGCAAAACCCGCAATGCACACAGTTGCGCAAAATCTCATTGCTGCGCGCAAGGGCGGGGGTTTTCAGCTGTTCGGCGGTAAAATTGGTTTGCATCGGTGCCTCCTTAGCCCAAAAGCCCAGTGTTCAGAATGCCGCGTGGGTCAAATTGCGCGCGCAGACCTTTGGTCAGCACCCCAAGGGCTGCGGCTTCGGGGTGAAACACTGGGACATCTGCCCTCAATCGATCAGAGCCTCGCACCAATGTCGCGTGCCCGCCCACCTGCGCCAAATGCCCGCGCAAAGCTGGCGCACCCGCATCGCCCTGGTCTGGCACCAAGGCCCAGATCAGCCCGCCACCCCAGTCGCAAATCGCAGGCACAGACCCCAAAATCGCCAGAACCCCTGGCATATCCGATGGCTTGACCGAGACGCGCCAAACCGCCCCTTCGATCCCGACAAAATCACTCAGATCCCGCACCGCGACCCAGCGCGCTGCACTGACAAAGCCCTCTTCCAGCCCACATTCCACGCCCAAAAGCTTGACCAAGGCAGCGCGCCTGTACGCAACCGAACCGCTCAAACCTTCCAGCCGCAATTGCACCTGCCCCTTGCCATGCAGATAGGCGGCCCCCGTCACCTCAAATGGCGATCCAAGCGCTTTTGACATCAGTGCCGCCGCTTTATGCGGGTCCAACCCATCAACCAACACGGTCGTCTCTAATTCTGGTCGCGGCAAAACCTTGAACGAGACTTCGGACATCACGCCCAAAGTGCCTTGCGATCCCGCCATCAGTTTGACCAAATCATAGCCCGTGACATTTTTCATCACGCGGCCGCCGTTTTTCACAATCGTGCCGCGCCCATCGACAAACCGCACGCCGATCAGACTGTCGCGGCAAGCCCCGGCCTGGATCCGCCTTGGACCAGAGGCATTGGCCGCCACAACCCCCCCAATTGTCGAGCTCCCCTCTCGGCCCAGCAACGCGCGCAAATCCGGCACTTCAAACGGCAATTGCTGCCCCTGCGCCTGCAAAGCCGCCTCGACCTCGGCCAAAGGTGTGCCCGCCGCCGCCA
>JBLIGH010000102.1:0-9349 GCA_047636855.1 Pseudorhodobacter sp. | reverse complement strand
AAGATTGTATTGCGGTGCGCCTCAACGCCAACTTCGCCTCGAATGGTTGCAACTTTGCATAGTGCCGCCTACAGAACGCTGCAAAGCGAACGTTCTGAAACAGAAGGAAACCGGCATGAAAGCCGACGATCCGCATTTCACGTTGCGCCTCGCGCGGGACGCGCGCGATTTAAAAGCGGCGCAGCGGCTGCGCTATCATGTCTTCATCGAAGAATTGGGCGGCAGCGGCGCGATGGTTGACCATGATGCGCAGCTGGAGAAGGACGCATTCGACGCGCAGTTCGACCATCTTTTGCTGATCGACACGCGGCGCGATGCCGCCGCCTTGGAGGATGTGGTTGGCGTGTACCGGTTGCTTCCCGGCGCGCGGTTGAAGCCCGGGGAAAAGTTTTACTCGGAAGGCGAGTATGACCTGGGCGCTTTGCGCCAATCGGGTCGTCGTTTGCTGGAACTGGGCCGGTCTTGTGTTCATCCCGACTTCCGGGGGGGAACCGCGATGTTTCACCTTTGGAACGGGTTGGCGGATTATGTTGAGGCGAACGAGGTCGAAATTCTTTTTGGCACGGCCAGTTTTCATGGCACCGATATTGCGGCGCTGTCATCGGCTTTAAGCTATTTGCATCACATGCATCTTGCCCCCGAAAATCTGCGCGTGCAGGCAATAGGCCCGGATGCGCAATCGATGAACTTGGTTGCGCTGCAAAAGCTGGACCGTCGTGAAGCCATGCTTGCAACCCCGGCACTGATCAAAGCCTATCTGCGCTTAGGCGGCTTCGTCGGCGAGGGTGCTTTCATTGATCGGATGTTTAACACAACCGATGTGTGTTTGGTGATGGATACCGGCCAAATGTCGGCCAAGCATCGGTCTTTTTACAGCCGTAAGCCGGGCAATCGGGTATGAGCGATTGGCGCGACCAAAAGTTGGTGCATCGCCCGATCGGCCCCTTTGGCTGGCTTTTGGTCGTGCTGCGCATCTTACCTTTTGGCATTATTGTCTACAGCGGTTTGTTGCTATTGCTGTTGGTGCGTGCAATCGAGGCCCCGCTGTGCGGCCTGTCGCGGCCTGTCACACCTTACATCACTCAGATTGTTTGCAAATTATCGTTGCGGGTCATGGGATTGCGCTTGGTTCGTACCGGCGCGGCGATGCACGAGCGCGGCGCTGTAGTGGCCAATCACGCCTCTTGGTTGGACATCTTTTGCCTGAATGCTTGTGACCGAGTGTATTTCGTTTCTAAGGCGGAAGTGTCGAAGTGGCCGGGGATTGGTTGGTTGGCGCGCGCCACCGGAACGTTGTTCATCGCGCGCAATGCGGCTCAGGCGAAAGAGCAGCAAGTGCAGTTCGAGGCGCGATTGCGCGCGGGCCACCGTCTTTTGTTTTTCCCCGAGGGCACCAGCACAGATAGCCTGCGCATCCTGCCCTTTAAATCAACGCTTTTCGCAGCGTTCTTCACGCATGGTCTGAACCATGTGATGCATATCCAGCCGGTCAGCATGCGCTTTGTTGCGCCCAAAGGGGCAGACCCGCGCTTTTACGGGTGGTGGGGGGATATGGATTTTGGATCGCATTTGATCCGGGTGCTTGCGCAACCGCGGCAGGGTATGGTCGAAGTTCGGTTCCATACACCTGTCGCGGTCGATGATTTTGCGGATCGCAAAGCTTTGGCCGCGTATTGTGAAAGCAAGGTCCGCGAAGGCTGATCAGCCGAGCGGTGCCAGCAGGTCGCGCAACGCGGCACTGGCATCTTCGGCCTGCCAGATTTCAGAGCCGATGCCAAAGAAGTCGGTCACACCGCCAAATTTTTCCACCAAGTCGCGGGTCAAAGCGCCTTCAGCGACCACGGGCACCTCGATCATTTCTGACCACCACTCGAACAGCTCGAAATCAACGCTGCTGCCATCGCCCAATGGGCTGATGCCAATCGGGCCGAAGGCAACGTAATCCGCGCCAGCTTCGGCAGCACTTAGGCCATCATGGCGGGTGGTGCCGCAATAGGCCCCGATGATCGCATCGGCCCCCATCTCGGCGCGCAGTTTGCGGATCGATTTGCGGGTATCGGTCAGATGCACACCGTCCAGCCCCAAGCGGTCGGCCAGCAGCACATGATCTTCGATTACCAAAGCCACGTCGCAGGCATGGGCAACCTCGCGCAAGGTGTCGGCGGCACGGGAAAGCTGATTTTCGTCGCGCGCCGCAAGGCTCAGACGCAGGCAGGCGATGTCATGGCTGTTCAGCACCGCTTTGAGCCGTTCGGGGAAAACCTCCAGTTCGAAAGCGGGCGGGGTGATCAGATAGATTTGCGGGCGGTCGGCATCGGCCATTGCGGGCTCCCTCTAAGCGGTTGCCGGGCTCTACCGCAGTTTTAGCGCCTTGGCTACTTGGGACGCAGCGATTTTACAAAGGAAAGCGAAAGAGGCAGAAATGCGGAGCGCTTGTCGTGCCGTCCAACGGGGGCGGTTACCAGCCATCTTGTGTTTGCTGCGCCGCCGCCTTGGCTTGTCAAGCTTGCCGGACCAGCGTATCAGGCCGGGGCTTTCCTGCACGCTGGATACCCCAAATGACCCAAGATGAGACGCCCGTTCCCGATCAGATTCCGCCAGTATTTATATTGGTGCGGCCTCAGATGGGGGAAAACATCGGTGGCGCTGCGCGGGCCATGCTGAATTTCGGGTTAGAGCGGCTGCGTGTGGTTGATCCGCGCGATGGCTGGCCCAGCCCCAAAGCGGTGGCAATGGCCAGTGGGGCCGGGCGATTGCTGGAAACGGCGGGGCCTTACCCGGATGTGAATGCAGCAATTGCCGATTGCGATTATGTCTTTGCCACCACAGCGCGCAGCCGCGAGTTAACCAAACCGATCATGACGCCCGAGGCGGCAATGGCAAAGGCGCGTGCTTTGGTTGCAGCAGGGCAAAAGGTGGGTGTGTTGTTCGGACCAGAGCGCGCAGGCCTTGAAAACGAAGATGTCGTTTTGGCCAATGCGATTGTCACGGTCCCGGTCAACCCCGATTTCCCCAGCCTTAATCTTGCGCAATGCGTTTTGCTGATGGGCTATGAATGGCGCCGCCAAACCGAACCTGCCCCGGGCGAGGTTATGGCCTATGGTCGCACAGAACCTGCAAGCCGCCTCGAAGTTGAAAAACTGGGCGATCATTTTGAAGAGAAGCTCGAGGCTGCAGGCTTTTTCTATCCGCCTGCGAGAATCCCTGGAATGAAGACATCCTTGCGCAATATGTGGGGGCGTTTGGGTTTGACCCGAGCAGAGGTCATGACCTTTCATGGCATGTTGCGCCAGATCGCGCGTCATCTGAAATAGGCGCTTCGCCGGCCCACAGGATTGAGCCTGGAAAAAAAAAGGGGCACCAATTGGCACCCCTTCTTCCACACACTCAGTCCACTGGTTAAAGAATTAAGCCCACTCGTTAAAAGGAAAGCGATACGCGGCGCGTCAGCCCAAGACGCAGGCTGACATTGCTGTCGCGCCCTTGCGCCACGATTGGCGAATCCTCGGCGCTGCCGGTGAATTTGTCCCAACGCAGCGCACCGTCGATGCCCCAATCTTTGTTCAGCTTGTATGTCGCGCCAAGCTCGATCCCCGCTGTGAGCAGACCGCCACTGGCGTCAAAGGCGTCGAAAGAGCTGCTTGCAGCCTCTGCTGCGGTCACGCCAAAGTAAGTGTCGGCATATCTGCCGGACCCGGCAAGCAATCGTGGGCCAAGTTTCACGGTGAACTGATCGTTCAGCTTGAATACGGCATCTGCCCCAAGCTCGCCGACAAAGGATTTATGGCCCGTCACGCCGTAGCGGACATCTGCAAAGGCCTCGAAGTGACGCTGCGCGTAGCCAAGGCCCAAGCCCACTTCGACCGCAGTATCGACCTTGTTCAATCCGGCCAACTCTGGGCTTTCGTCCGAGTCGCGCTCGGATATGACACGAAACGACCCGCGCGGTGTAAAGCCGTAGTTTTCGGCATCTGGATCAGCATTGCCGATGCTGCGTCCCCAAGGCAGGCGCGCAAAATCCAAGGAAAACCCGAAGCTCGGGCGCGCTTCCAGTTCGGATGATCCAAAATAAGTCGGCTGGCCACTGACGCCGCCGAATAAGGTGAACACCAAAGATGGGCTTTCGGGCGCGGGTTCAGGCGCAATGAGCACCGGATCGGGTTCGACCAAAAGGCTGCCTGCCAAAGCGGGGAGCGACAGGGCCGAAAACGCTGCTGCAAGAATGTAAGATTTGGCCAAGGCAGGCTCCAGTTCAATTAATGTTGTAATAAAGATCTATAGGTTACTGGTCGCGGAGCAATAGGCCGCCGATCACAAGTTCGGGTACTGTTGTAACGACTTCCGGAGGGTAACTTGATTCCGGGCCTGCGGCCTGATGCGACAACAGCGCAGGGCCTGTAACGCGCGATCCGGTGCGCGGGGTCTTGAAGCGGGCTAGGGGGCAGCCTAACCTGTGCGGCGAATAAGGAGGCCTTTAAATGGCGAAAAAGCGCGCGATTTTTGAGGAAGTGGGCATGTCTGCCCCGCTTGTAGCCCCGAAAGGTGGTATGATTGCCCGCACGGGCGGCGGTGCGCGGTGGGCGATCCGGTTTTGGTTGCTGATGCTGTTTGCGTTGCTGATGGCAATGATTGCAGTTGGTGGCTTGACCCGTTTGACCGATAGCGGGTTGTCGATCACGGAATGGCGCCCGGTGACAGGCGCTTTGCCGCCGATGAATGCGGCGGCTTGGGCCGCAGAGTTCGATAAATACCGCGCCATCCCAGAGTATCAGTTGCAAAATAAAGGCATGACGCTGCCCGAGTTCCAGCTGATCTACTGGTGGGAATGGGGCCACCGCCAATTGGGCCGCGTGATCGGGCTGGTTTGGGCCGTGGGTTTCTTTGGATTTCTGGCTGCGCGTAAAATTCCGAATGGCTGGACAGGGCATTTGTTGCTTCTGGGCGCTTTGGGCGGGTTGCAGGGTGCAATTGGCTGGTGGATGGTCTCTTCGGGTCTGTCGGGCGCACGGGTGGATGTGGCCTCTTATCGGCTTGCGACCCATCTTGGTCTTGCCTTTGTGATCCTGGGCTTCATCGCTTGGTATGTGTTTTTGCTGGGCCGCAGCGAGGCTGAACTGCTGCAGGCAAGGCGTGGCAAAGAAACCAAGCTGTTTACGCTGACAACCGGGTTGCTGTGCTTCACGTTTTTGCAGATTTTGCTGGGGGCTTTGGTTGCCGGCATTGATGCAGGGCGCGGCTTTCCCACATGGCCGGATATGAACGGCCTATTTTTCCCGGCCGATGCGTTTTATGTGCCGGATGGCGCGGGCGGCAGTCTGCCAATTTGGCATGCGTTTTTCGAGAATGCGGGCCTTGTGCAATTCGTGCATCGGATGTCGGGTTATCTGTTGTTTGTCTTTGGTGTCGTGGTTTGGCTGCGCGGGCGCAAATCCTCGCATGCAACGACCCGCAGGGCTTTTGACTGGGTGATGGTGATGCTTGTGGCTCAGATGGTTCTGGGGATCTTTGCGGTGCTGACCTCTGCGCAGTTGCACACAGCGATTTCGCATCAGATTGGGGCTGTGCTGCTTTGGGTGCTGATCCTGCGCGCGCGCTATCTGTCACATTATCCCCGTCAGGGGTCGATCCGGAAAGGGACGGCATGAATATTCGGGCCACAGCATTCGAAGAGTTGAAAGAGTTCCAGCGCCAGACCGAGGCATTGGGCCAGATTGCGGGACGGCAGGAATGGGATCAAGAAACCATGATGCCCAAAGGGGCCGCAGATCAGCGATCCGAAGAGTGCGCGGCGTTGGAAGGTGTTTTGCATGCCCGCCGCACCGACCCGCGTCTGACTGAATGGCTGGCCGAGGCTGTCGCGCCGGATGCCGCTGGTGCTGCCTATTTGCGCCATGTTGCGCGCAGCCATAGCCGCGCCTTGAAAATCCCGGCGGATCTGGCGCAGAAACTGGCGCGGGTGACATCGGTCTCGCAAGGGATTTGGGCGGATGCACGCGCGGCGCAGGATGTCGCAGCCTTCTTGCCGACATTGGCCGAGGTGATCGCGCTGAAGCGCGAAGAGGCCACGCATCTGGCACAGGGCGTTGATCTGTATGATGCGTTGATTGACGATTATGAACCCGGTGCGACGGCTGCAAGCCTTGGCGCGATGTTTGATGGCATGCGGCCCCGTTTGGTCGCGTTGCGCGCAGCAATCCTTGATGCCTCGCACCAGCCTGCGGCCTTGGAGGGCATGTTCGCCACTGAAGGGCAAATGGCCGTGGCACGCGATCTGGCCACGGCCTTTGGCTATGATTGGGACAAGGGGCGGCTGGACCTATCGGTTCATCCGTTCTCGTCGGGGTCGGGCTCGGATACTCGGATCACCACACGGGTCGAAGAAAACGACCCGTTCAACTGTTTCTATTCCACGGTGCATGAGGTTGGCCATGCCTGCTACGAGCAGGGCATCGATGCAGATTATGCGCTGACACCGCTGGGGCAGGGCGTGTCGATGGGCGTTCATGAAAGCCAAAGCCGGATTTACGAGAACCAATTGGGCCGCAGCCGTGGCTTTACCGGATGGCTTTACGAGCGGATGCAGACGCAGTTTGGCGCTATTGGGACCGATGCCGAGGCTTTCTATGGCACCGTCAATCGGATCAAATCCGGCTACATCCGGACCGAGGCGGATGAGGTGCAATATAACCTGCATGTCATGCTGCGTTTCGATCTGGAGCGGGCGTTGATTTCGGGCAATCTGGCGGTGACCGATCTGGAAGCCGCCTGGAATGACCGCTTTGCCTCTGATTTCGGCTTTGCCGTCGACAAGCCTTCCAACGGCATGTTGCAAGATGTGCATTGGTCGGTGGGCCTGTTTGGCTATTTCCCGACCTATAGCCTTGGCAACCTTTATGCCGGTTGCCTGAATGAAGCGATGCGCAAAGCGGTGCCAAATCTTGATGGTGATCTGGCGCGCGGTGACACCGCCGCTGCCACCGCTTGGCTGCGCGAAAATGTGCAGCGCCATGGCGGCCTTTACGAGCCGCGCGAGGTCATCACCCGCGCTTGCGGATTTGCGCCGCATGAAGGCCCGCTGCTGGACTATCTGGAAACCAAGTTCCGCGATATCTACAAGCTTTAAGGTTCATCCTTTTGGCTTCAACCGGCGGGGGCATTCCCCGCCGGTTTGCATTTTAGTTCTGCCAGTCGGGATTGCGCTTTTCCAAAAAGGCAGCGATGCCCTCGTCCGTGTCGCGCCACAGCATGTTTTGCGTCATCACAGCGCCAGTATGAATATAGGCATCTGCAAGGCTCATGCCTGCCTGCTCGTAAAAGGCGCTTTTGCCGATCCGTACTGCAGCCCCCAGTTTGGCCGCGACCGTGGTGGCAAGCGCCATGGTTTCCGCCTCTAGCTGGTCTGGTGCGACCACATGGTTCACAAGGCCCAAGGCCTCGGCACGCGCAGCAGAGATGAAGCTTCCGGTGGTGAGCATCTCGAACGCTTGTTTGCGCGGGATGTTGCGCGTCAGTGCGACCATCGGGGTAGAGCAGAACAGGCCGATATTCACGCCATTGACGCCAAAACGGGTGCCCTCGGCAGCAACGGCCATGTCGCAAGTGGCGACAAGCTGACATCCGGCGGCGGTGGCTATGCCGTGAACCTGCGCGATGACTGGCTGCGGCAGATGCGTGATGGCAAGCATGACCTCGGCGCAGCGCCCAAACAGCGCAGCGAAATAGGCAGCACCCTTGTCAGTTGTCGCGCGGCCCGCTTGCATCTCGTTCAGATCATGCCCGGCGCAAAAAGCTTTGCCAGCACCGCGCAGCACAACCACGCGGATTGCACTATCTTGTGCCAGCAGCGCCAGCTCGGCCAGTAATGCCGCCAGCATCGCGTCTGACAAGGCGTTCAGCTTGGCCGGACGGTTCAGCGTCAACACCGCAATCGGGCCCTGATCCTCACGCAAAAGAATTGCGTCATTCATATTGTCATTCCTTTCGATTTGACGAAGCTTAGGCACAGCACAGGCATGAGGTAAAGCATGGCGTTGAAAATGGATCTGGCAGAGCTGACGACGTTTTTGCAGCGTGACTTCATGCAGGTTGCAGAAGATTTCACGATCACCGAAGTGACGGAAGCGATGCTGGAGGTGCGGTTGAACGTAACGGCAAAGCATTTGCGCCCCGGTGGCACGGTGTCGGGGCCATCCATGTTCGCTTTGGCCGATGTCGGGCTTTATTTGGCAATCTTGTCCAGGCTTGGTCCGGTGGCTTTGGCGGTGACCACCAATTGTGCGATCGATTTTATGCGCAAGCCCGAAGCCGGTCGCAACCTTGTGGCCCGTGCGCGGCTGTTGAAGCTCGGGCGGGTTTTGGCCGTTGGGGATGTGTTGATTTATTCAGAGGGGCAAGAGGCCCCGGTGGCGCGTGCGGGCCTGACCTATTCGATCCCACCCGCCGCATCCACTTCGTAGCATCAAGGCGCTGGGTCGCGCCTTAAAAGCTTTATACCTTCTTGTGGGTGAACGTGCCTTCAACCTGCGCGCCACTTTCAATCGACAATGTGGAATAGATGACATCGGCGGTGACCTTTGCGGCAGACCGCATGGTCAGGTTCCCGCTTTCGATATTGCCTTCCATTGTTCCGCGCAGATCAACGGTTCCCGCCTTGATCGAACCTTTGGCCGAGCCTTCATGGCTGACCAGCAAGTTAACGGCGGTCACCGAGCCTTCAATCTCTCCCATAACCTCTATGCTGCCTTGGCTGACGATATCTCCGGTGATGCGCAGGTCAGATGCCAGAATGGATTTCCCTCCAGCCGCCGCGTTACGGGTTGGCAGCGTTGCGCTGTCAGAGGAGGTGGCTTGGTTTGACATCTGTCGTTTCCTTTATAGGCGAGGGCAAAAGGCCCCGGGCATACGCGTTAATTGACGTTGGTAGGATAGAAGGCCGAACGGGTAGGGCGGGTCAAGTCTGGTCTGACGAGGCTAGTCGGTTTTTCGCCCAAGGTTGCCCCGTGGTGTTCCATGATTGGGGAAGGTGGGAAACACCTGGGGGATCTGGCGCGGCATCGCTACGCCACAGAACAGGTAAAAACCGAATCCCGTGGCACCGCTGGGTCAAAGAGGCCGAATAAAGGCCGTGAAGCGGACAAAATCATTCGAATCATGGGGTTGATTCGAATGGTTCTCGCCAGACCCGGTCCAGATTTGTTGTCATGGTGCCTGTTGCTTACGTTTCTGCATCGATTTAGCCCAACAAATACTGGACCAAAAAAGAAAAGTCATAATTCTGTCTTTTAGGCCTTGCGAGTTTTTTGCTGTGGACCTAGAAGCTGCCTCACCGAAGACGAACAGACGGTCGGAA
>JBLIGH010000101.1:0-9352 GCA_047636855.1 Pseudorhodobacter sp. | reverse complement strand
ACGCTTTGCAAGGCAAAGGTCCATGCCGGAACCACTCCCTTTCGCTTGAACAAAAAGAGGCCAAAACGGGGGCCGTGAGGTCAATGGGGGCAAGCGACGCACAGCCTCAATACCACATATCCCCCACGTCAGATTTGCGACTGGCCACGAATTCTTCCAGACCTTGGCGGATACCGTCATCAAGTGCGGGGGCTTCAAATTCGGCCAACCGCTTTTTCCACAAGGCATTTGCCCGTGTCGCCGCATCGCGGGAACCGCCGGCTTCCCATTTTTCAAAAGGCTCGTTATCCGCAAGTTCGCTGTCCCAAAACGCCGTCTCGTAATTGGCCATGGTATGGGCGCAGCCAAAGAAGTGATTGCCGGGCCCGACCTCGGCGAAGGCCTCAAATGCCAGCTCGTTCTCATCGATTTTGATGCCATCAAGATAGATGTGCAACGCGCCGCACAGGTCCGCATCCAGCATGAATTTCTCATAGGACATTGACAAAAGCCCATCTAGAAAACCTGCCGAATGCAGGATGAAATTCGCACCGCTATGCACGGCGGCCAGCATCGACATCGTGCCCTCGGTCATGGATTGCGCGTCGGGCAGTTTGGACGTGGTGAAATTGCCCGAACAGCGCAGCGGCAGGTTCAACCGCCGCGCCAGTTGACCAATGACCATCGACCCTATCGCAGGCTCTGGCGTCCCAAATGTCGGCGAGCCAGAGCGCAGCGACATTGAAGACAGGAAATTGCCAAAGATCACCGGCGCGCCGGGCCGCTCTAGCTGGGTCAGCGCGCATCCCGCCATGGTTTCGGCCAAAGATTGCGCAATGGCCCCGGCATTTGTCACCGGCCCCATCGCGCCGCCCAAAATGAACGGCACCACCACAGCCGCCTGATTGGCCCGCGCATAGGCGCGCAAAGAATGGGTCATCGTGCCATCCCAGACCAAGGGCGAGTTCACATTGACATTGCCCAAGATCACGCAGTTCTGATCGACAAAATCCGCGCCAAAGGCGATGCGCGCCATCTCGATACTGTCCTCGGCCCGCTCTTGCGCGGTGACAGAGCCCATGAAGGGACGGTCAGACAGGGTCAGATGCGCCATCACCATATCAAGGTGACGCTTGTTCACGGCAATATCCGTGGGCTCGCAAATCGTGCCACCAGAGTGGTGAAAATGCGGGCTACTTTGGGCCAGTTTGATGAAGTTGCGAAAGTCCTCCATGGTGCCGAAGCGGCGCCCACGGTCCAGATCAGTCACAAAAGGCGAGCCGTAAGCCGGGGCAAACACCACGGACTTGCCGCCGATTAAAACCGAATTGGCAGGGTTTCGCGCGTGTTGGGTGAAACTTGACGGTGCGGTTTTCAGCAGTTCCCGCAGCAGGCCGGGCGGAAAAGTCACCCGCAAACCATCAAGCTTTGCGCCCGCCTTTCGCCACAGATCCAACGCAACCGGATCATCGCGAAACTCGATCCCGATTTCAGCCAGAATGCGGTCTGCGGTGGCTTCGATCCGCAGCAGATTTTCCTCGGACAAAACATCATAGGTCGGGATATTGCGCAAAATATAGGGCCGCCCCATGCCGCCGCCTTTGGTTGCGCGTTGTGCCTGTCGGGCCAGACGGCCGCTGCGTGCTGGTTTCTCTTCGCCCATGTGTTTCCCCCTGATCTGACGCGTCCTCCGCCCCCCTTCAGCAAATGCGCTTTGGCCGGTCAAGTCGCAGCAGTTGGCGACAGCGAATTGTCTGATATCGCCGTTATAAGCAGGCTAGGGGCGAAAACTGGTCTGGATCATGGTCAAAGGCAAAGCTCGATTGCAGCGAGTTTTCTGCCCGTAAGATCGTATCATTTACGTCACTTTGTGAACACGAATAGGCGAGGCTTCGCGCATATGATGCGTTTAAACCCTTCTGACTCTTGCCCAAAGAATCAACGAAGCATAGATCGCCCCAATCTTGCCGCAAAGACATGCAACGGTTTCATGTCAGCTCATACTTTTCTGGGTCACCGGCTCTAGCAAGATAGCCCCCCACAACGGAACATAAAAATGGCAAACGCCCCCGCTAGCCAACAACAAGGCAGCACGATCACAGGCCAACAACAACAGCAGCAGCAAGGGCAATCCCCCAGCCCCAAGCCGCCGGTCGTCCAACCCATCTTTCGCGATTGGGCTTCCATCTGAAAATTTCACGCGGTTAAAATTCTATCCGGGTCCGGTTTATCCGGGCTTGGATTATGCCTGTCAAATCCGCTATCCCTTGGGGCAACCGAATTTCGGCTAAACCCGAAGGACAGGCGCATGACAGACCCAACACCCACACCCGTTTCTTCGATCCGCAATCTTGGGCCTGCAACCGAGGCCGCTTTTGCACGTGCGGGCATTCATTCCGCCGAAGATCTGCGCGCTATGGGCGCTGACGCTGCCTATTTGCGACTGTTGCAATCGGGCACTGCGGCGCATTTCATTGGGTATTATGTGCTAGTCATGGGTCTGCAGGGGCGCCCCTGGAACGATTGCAAAGGCACCGAGAAAGCCGCCCTGCGTCAGAAGTTCGACGCGATCAAAGCGCAAGGCGGGCGCGCAGATGCATCTGAGTTGGACAAAGCCCTTAACTTTTTTGGCGTCATAGAAAAGCGCACGAAATAGGTCTATTCGCCTGCAACCAGCCGCAAAAGCCGTGCGCGCGCAGGTGGGATCGCGCCGATCTCGAGCCCGGTAAAGACGTGCAAGGTGCCCAGATCATGGTCCACGACCGCATGGTCACTAACCCAGCCGCCCATCATCAGATAGGTCCGCAACAATGGCGGCATCGACAGCATGGCACGCCCGGCGTCTGGCTTATGGCGACTTAAACCGCGCGCAAAGGGAAAAATGCAGGGCGCTTTGACCCGGGGCAGCCAGCGTTTTGGCGCAAGATGGCGTGCCCGCAACATGGCAAACGTGTCGAGGTAAGCCTCGGCCTCGACGCCGCGAAACGAAGAGCAACCAAACAGCATCTTCACGCCCGCCGCATCGACATAGCGCGTCATGGCCCCCCAAGCGAGGCGCAAGATATCGGGATCGCGCCAATCGGGATGAATGCAAAAACGGCCCATTTCGACCATTGCACCGCGAAAACCGGAAAGCGCTGATAGCTCGTAAAATTGCGCCGAATAGCTGCGACCGATGTCGGCACCATCTTCCAAAGGGAGCATGCGAAAACAGCACACCAAGCTGCCGGACGCGACCTCTTCCACCAGCACATGCTGGCAAATCGCGTCAAACGCGTCGCTGTCCAATCCCGAAGGCATGTCCTGATCGGGGCTGCGAAAGCTGCGAAAGCGCAGGGCTTGGGCCGCCGCAACGTCCTTGCTGGATTGCGCGATTCGTGCGCAATATCGCCCTTTTCGGAAGGGTTGCATACGAGCCTCCTCACGCCTTGGCGAAACGCCGGGAACGTCCTACATATGAAAGGGCGCCGCCCTTCATGCAAGACTTGTTCCCAAGTAGCGCAGAAACGCGGCAATCTGATGACATGAAAGAGAGCGAGATGAGCAAAAGAATCGTCAAATCCGAAGAAGAGTGGCGGGCAGAGCTGTCTGACCTTGCCTTCAAGGTGACCCGCAAGCACGGCACAGAACGCGCCTTCAGCAACGATAGCTTCCCCAAAGAGCAGGGCATTTTCCACTGTATCTGCTGCGATGCGCCTTTATTTCAACAGGCGGAAAAGTTCGAAAGCGGGACGGGTTGGCCCAGTTTTTGGGCGCCAATCAAGGACGCCCCTGTTGGCGAAAAACAAGATAACGGGTTTTTCATGCGGCGCACCGAAGTGCATTGTGATGCCTGCGAGGCGCATCTGGGGCATGTATTTCCCGATGGCCCTGCCCCTACGGGCCTGCGCTATTGCATCAACGGTGTTGCTTTGAAATTCGCGCCTGAAGCCGAATAAACACCATCCCTCGAAACCAGCGAGGCGGGCAAATATGCCCGCCATGCTTTGGGATCAATTGTCCAACAACTGGCCGATATCCAGACGACCGAAGTTGGCGAACAATGCCGTTAACAGGGTTACGCCTTTGATATTGCTTTCGGTTACCCGACGTGAGATCGGCACGACACGGCCTTCAGCCAAACCAAACCGTTCGATATTCTCGACAAAGCCACCTTCATCAAAGGTGATGGCGACGACTTCACGCTCTTCTTCTTTGGGGGGCAAGACGCCGGTGTGCTTCCAGCGGCTTTGCACGTAATACCAGCCGTTTTCGTTCAGCAAGGTAGAGGTTGATGGCCGCCCCACGACCCGTGCGACAGATTCGCGGTTGTCCCGCCCCACTTCAAGCAGGGCCAGATCCCCATCCGTCGGTGCGAAACCATGGTTTTGATAAATCGGAGAACAAGCCATTGCGAGCAAAAGAACCCCCGCTATAGCCAGCTTTGCAATGTGCGATCTGATCTTGCCTGCCTGTAGTTGCATCGTACCCTCTTGCCTTGATGGGCCAAGCCCCGTATCCGGTTCCGGTTTTCCGGCGTTGCTCATGGCTTACAGAAGGACGGCCTTCTGTTCAAGAAAGGAACGCATTGTGACAATATTCCGAAGGAGCCCGGTATGAAACAAACCTTTGATCCGGCCATAGAGCAAGGACAAGATACGTCACCGCTTTCGCACCCGTTCCGGGTCAGCGCGTTGTCAAATCGCAAACCAACCCGGTTTGAGCTGAAACCGGATGCCGCGATGCGCCGCAAAATTGCCGCCTATCTGAACATTCTGGCGGTAAAGGCTTTGCACTTTCGCGGTGTCATCACCCCGATCGGGCGCCGCGATTTTACGTTAGAGGCCGATTTGACAGCCGTGGTAGAGCAAGCCTGCTCGCTGACGCTGGTGCCTGTACGGGTCGAGCTGAAGGAAAGCATCATCCGGCGCTTCATCGACGGGATGGAGATGCCAGAGGGCGATGAGGCCGAAATGCCAGAGGATGACACCGCTGAGCCTTTGGGCGAAGTGATTGACCCCGGCCATTTGGCGCTAGAGGCGATCACCCTCGGGCTGCCGCTCTATCCACGCGCTGCGGATGCGGCCCTGGCAACGACCACTTTCGCGCCGCCCGGTGTCACACCGCTGGAAGAAGCGGACCTTAAACCTTTCGCGGGCTTAGCTGCTTTAAAAGCCAAGTTGTCGGGCGCTACAGAATCCGATAGTGGAAACTCAATGACTGAAAAAAATGAAGGAGATGCAGCGAATGATGACGAAAAAAAAGGCGATGACTAAACCCTAACGTCAGATAATAGAAAAGACTTGCACACAGGCAGAATCGCAGTATGTTCCGCGCCTTGTTTGCAGTGTGGATAAGACACTCCCCAAATCTTGGGTGATGGACTTATTACGAAGAATAAACCGGGGCACAGCCCCACAAGCCCGAGGTGGATACATGGCTGTTCCAAAGAGCAAAATTACAAAATCCAAGCGCAACATGCGTCGTGCGCATGATGCTTTGGTTGCATCGAATCCAGGTGAATGCAGCAATTGCGGCGAGCTGAAGCGCCCGCATCACGTTTGCGGCGCTTGCGGTCATTATGATGCGCGCGAAGTTGTGGCCTCCGTTCAGGAAGTCGATCTGGACGAAGAAGCGGCATAAGCCCGCATCTGGCATCCAGAAGCATGAGCGAGAACTCCGAATATCCGGTTGAGGAATTGACCGAAAATGGTGTTTCCCGGATCGCTTCGGATCGTATTGTTATATCGGTCGACGCCATGGGTGGCGACCGGGGGCCTGCGGCAGTTGTCGCAGGCCTTGTGCTTTCCGCCGATAAGAACTTAGAAATTCATTTCATCTTACATGGTGACGAGGCGATTTTACGCCCAATGCTTGCCAAGCAACCTAGTTTGGTTGGGCGCTGCGAATTGCGCCACGCCCCGCGTGCCGTAACGATGGAAGACAAGCCCAGCCAGGTCATGCGCCACGGCCAGGGCACCTCGATGTGGTCTTGCATTGAAAGCGTCAAGGAAGGTGAGGCAACGGTTGCGGTGTCTTGCGGCAATACCGGCGCGTTGATGGCGATCTCTATGATCCGACTGCGCAAATTGCCCGGCGTTAACCGGCCCGCGATTGCCTGCCTGTGGCCTTCGCGCAATCCCGGCGGCTTCAATGTGATGCTGGATGTCGGCGCTGACGTGAAAGCGGACGCCGAGGATCTGCTGCAATTCGCCACGATGGGCGCCTCTTACGCCCGCAATGGCCTTGAATTGACCCGCCCGCGCGTTGGGCTGTTGAACGTCGGCACCGAAGAGACCAAAGGCACGCCAGAACTGCGCGCCGCGTTCGAGCAGATGCAAACCATTGCGGATGTTGGCGATTTCGAGTTCGTCGGTTTTGTCGAGGGCGGCGATATCCCCAGTGACCGCGTCGATGTGATTGTCACCGACGGGTTTACCGGCAATATCGCCCTGAAAACCGGCGAAGGCACTGCAAAACTGATCTCTGAATTGCTGCGCGAAACCCTGAGTGGTACTTTGATTTCCAAAATCGGCGCGCTGTTTTCCTTGGGCGCGTTGCGGCGGCTGCAAAAGCGGATTGACCCGCGCCGCGTCAATGGCGGGGTGTTTTTGGGCCTGAATGGCACCGTTGTAAAATCGCATGGCTCAGCAGATGATACCGGCGTATCAGCCGCGATCAAGCTGGCCTTCCAGCTGGCAAAGACCGGTTTCAACGACCGGCTTGCGGCCCAGCTGATCAAAGCCAACCGTGCCGGGCAGGACGCCATAACTCAAACAGCAAGCAATGAGGCTGAGGCAAAATGACAATACGCGCCGTCGTCAGGGGGGTTGGGCATTTCTTGCCTGAACGGATCGTCCCGAACAGCGAGTTTGAAGCGACCCTGGACACCACGGATGAATGGATACGGTCGCGCTCGGGGATCGAGCGGCGTCATTTCGTGGTCGAGGGGCAAACAACTTCGCATCTGGCAACGGCAGCGGCGCAGGCGGCGCTTAAGATGGCCGGATTTGCCCCCAATGATATCGACGCGGTGATCGTTGCGACCTCGACGCCGGACCTGACCTTCCCTTCGGTGGCGACCATGGTGCAAGACCAGTTGGGCATGACCCGCGGTTTTGGCTTTGACGTTCAGGCGGTCTGTGCTGGTTTCATTTACGCATTGACCACGGCCAATGCGCTGATCCTTTCGGGCCAAGCAAAGCGTGTGCTGGTGATTGGGGCCGAAACCTTCAGCCGCATCATGGATTGGACCGACCGTTCCACCTGCGTGCTGTTTGGCGACGGCGCGGGCGCTTTGGTGCTAGAGGCCGAAGAGGCCAAAGGCGACAATTCGGATCGCGGCATTCTATCGGCAGACCTGAACTCTGACGGCCGTTACCGCGATATGCTATATGTCGATGGCGGCGTGTCGACCACGGGCCAATCTGGCAAGTTGCGCATGCAGGGCAATCCACTGTTTCGCCAAGCGGTCGAAAAACTGGCATCGACAGCCGAGGCCGCTTTGGAAAAAATCGGTTTGCAAGGGACGGATGTCGATTGGATTGTGCCGCATCAGGCCAATCTGCGGATTATCACGGCAACCGCCGCGCGCATGAATGTGCCGATGGAAAAAGTCGTGGTCACATTGCAAGATCACGGCAATACCTCGGCGGCGTCGATCCCACTGGCCCTTTCGGTTGGTGTGGCGCGCGGTCAAATCAAGACCGGTGACCTTTTGGTAACCGAAGCCATTGGCGGCGGTCTTGCCTGGGGATCTGTCGTTTTGCGCTGGTAGCGCGCTTTTTCGCTTAATCAGCGATTAAGGAACTCTTGCAAGCCTCTGATATTGACTTGGGTTTTCAAACCGCGCATCTTATTGAAAAAACCCCGGGGGGACAGAATGAGTGAAAAGACTTTAACGCGGATGGATCTAAGCGAGGCTGTTTTTCGCGAGGTCGGCCTATCGCGCAACGAATCTGCACAGCTTGTGGAAAGCGTATTGCTGCATGTTTCGGATGCTTTGGCAGAAGGCGAGACAGTAAAAATTTCGTCCTTCGGCACGTTTTCGATCCGGGATAAGACCGCACGCGTTGGTCGTAACCCGAAAACCGGTGATGAGGTGCCAATCAGCCCACGCCGCGTTTTGACCTTCCGCCCTTCGCATCTGATGAAAGATCGCGTTGCGGCTGGCAGCAAAGCCTGAGGATAAATTCGGCTGATGGAAAAATCACCTGACGCCTTTCGCACAATTAGCGAAGTTGCAGAGCTTCTTGAAACCCCAGCGCATGTGCTGCGGTTTTGGGAATCGCGCTTTCCCCAAATCAAACCCGTGAAGCGGGCTGGCGGGCGTCGCTATTATCGCCCGTCGGATGTTGATTTGCTGACGGGCATTCGACGCTTGTTGCACGAGGATGGCCTAACCATACGGGGCGTTCAGAAAATCCTTCGTGAACAAGGCGTTAGGCATGTGTCTGGCCTTGCCGAAGGTGATGAAGAAGCCCCTATCACGATCGATGCGCCGCTTACGGCCACGCCGGAACCTGCCGCATCCTCAGTCTTGCAGTTCCCACGGGCAAATGCGCAAGACATCCAGCCCGAGCCTGAACCAGAAGACGACCTTTTCACCGGCAATTGGTTAAACGATCAGCCCACCCCCGAACCGGCACAGCCACCGACGGTGGCGCAAAGCGACAGCCCCGAACCGGAACCTGGACCGGAACCGACAGCGCCAATCACGGCTTTGACGGAACCAGATGACCTGCCCGCCGACACGGCCGCCGAATTACCCGATGACCAGCCCTTGAGCATGGTCGAGCACGACGCACCGGCAATCGAGGCCGCGGCCAAGCCCCCCTCTGTGCTGAGCGATAGCATCGTCGATGAGGCGCTCGGTTCTGGCGAAAGCGTCAGCGCGGACCCAATCGCAGAGGTGCAAGAGCCAAGCGTTGCAGCCGACCTTGTTGCTGCGACAGCAGACGAATCGGCGCCCGAATCGCTGCCTGCACCCGTTGCAGAAACCGTGGTTGCGCCAAAGGTCGAAAACACTGTGCCAGAAGTGCCGCCCAGCTTTGGTATGGACGAGATACAAGGCCATTGGCTGCCCGCTGAGTTGCGCAGCCTGCGCGCGAATGCCTTAGTCGACAAGCGCGTGGCGTTAAGGCCGCTGGTGGACCGGTTGGAAGTATTGCGCGAACGGGTTGCGAAGCTTGGTCGCGTACCGTCGCGTTGAAACCGACGCATCAATGCGCTTTCGTGCTTGCCCCTGCCCGGAATATCAGTATGAAAGCCCCAGTGTCGGGCCATGGCGCAGCCTGGATAGCGCGTCCGTCTGGGGGACGGAAGGTCGTGAGTTCGAATCTCACTGGCCCGACCATTTAAAAGAACCGCCCGCCCCTGGTCAGACAGGCGCGGG
>JBLIGH010000100.1:0-9389 GCA_047636855.1 Pseudorhodobacter sp. | reverse complement strand
TAAACGATCGTCGCACCCGCGATTTGCAAGAACCGACCGGCCCCGTTTTCGACCTGGCTCACGCCATTTTCCAAAGCTGCCAGAACCTGACTTCCGGGCAATTCGGTGACCGTGGTGGCGTTGCCAAACGGCAATTCCGTCAAAATGTCACGGCGGGTCAACTTGACCCCTGCGTCATAGGTGGTGTCGCCGCGAATACCGCCGCCATTGGCCAGGGCGATATCCGCCCCCGTTGCGTCCAGCATCGCGTCTGCGATCAGGTTGCCCATCGCCGATTCCTCGCCGCGCACCACGTTGCGACGCGAGTCGAGCACAACCTCGGTGACACCGATCTCGACGCCCAATTCGGTGTCCAGCTTGGATTGAAACGCGTCTACCATCGCCTGCGATTCCGGGTCAGGCGTCACAGATGCCGTGTCGATAAAGCGAAACATCGGCACCCATTTCACCGAACGCTTACCGTCTTTTTCCTCGACATCCACCATCAGATCCAATGGCGACAAGAACTTGCCGTCAATCGAGGTTTCAACATAGGCGGTGATGCCATCGTAATAGGTGCCATAGCTGTGGTCATCGCCCGACAAAATCACGTCAAACGCCTTAGAGGCGATCAGCAGATTGTCATTCGCCCGGTTGGTCTGCACCACACCGATCACCAGATCCGCGCCATCTTCGCGCGCTTGCTTGGCAGCCTCGACCCCCATATCGACCGTCGAGCCAAAAACCAGATCGCCGGTGGACGAAACTTCTGGCGAGGTGTCTTGCGCAACAGGGATCAGCGCAATCTTCAACCCCGCCATTTCCTTCATCATCACGCCGCCAACGCCCGGAAGCGCCGTTCCATCCGCTTGCGTTATATTGATCGCAGCCCAAGGATAGCTTGATGCCGCTACTTTTTCGATGAAGTTTTCAGGCCCGAAGTCAAATTCATGGTTGCCCGGAACCGCCAAATCGAAGGGCTCCAGGTTGGTCAGATCAATGGTGTTTTGCCCCTGATCAAAGCCCGACAAAATCGAAGGCGACAGCATATCGCCGTCAAAAACGTAAAGTGTGTTCGGGTTTGCCGCGCGCTCTGCCTTGGCAACAGCGTTCAGGCGCGCAAAACCACCACGGCCTTTTTCATCCGCAAAGTTGTAAATATCGCCGACACCCAAAAGCGTCAGCTTGATTGTCTCAGCCATAGCCCCAGCCCCAGAGACGGCAACCAGTGCCGTAGCCCCCAAAATCAGTGCAGAAAGGCGTGTGTTCAGCCGTGTCATCACAGGTTCTCCTAAACGGTTTATCGGGCCATCATCGCGCCTGAGGTTGTACGAGTCAAAGCGAATGCACCGATAGCTGCCTGCAATTCGTGACATGCCAAAGACAATGCACAGGCGATCACTGCGAAACTGAGGCATTGACCGGAAATTGGGCGCAGTGCATGAACGGCACCATGTTGGTATTCAAAATCTTCCACCGCCCTGAATGGAATCATCTGCGTGACGCTGGCGAGACCGCTGGCGCCCCTATTGATGTCACTGATGGCTACGTTCATTTTTCGACCGCAGCCCAAGTTGCACAAACCGCTGCGCGCTATTTCGCAGGTCAAAGTGACCTCGTCTTGGTTGCCGTGGAAGAAAGCAAACTGGGCAGCGCTTTGAAATGGGAAGCCTCGCGGGGGGGTGCGCTTTTTCCGCATCTTTACCGCCATCTGAAAATGTCTGATGTCTTGTGGGACAAGTCGCTGCCGCTGGGCGCTTCGGGTCATATTTTTCCAGAAGACCATATGTTTCCGAGGGTAGCGCTGTGACTTTTACGGAAACCCTGGCTTTGGCAGTCCTGCACCGGATGGACCCAGAGCGGGCACACGGCCTGTCGCTTGCCGCATTGCGCATGGGCCTTGCCCCGACCCCCGGCGCGGTTACCAGCACGCGATTGCAAAGCACATTGGCAGGGCTGTCGCTGCCCAATCCGATTGGGCTGGCCGCCGGCTATGACAAAAACGCCGAGGCCCTTGCCCCGTTGATGCGTTCAGGCTTTGGCTGGCTAGAGGTCGGTGCCGCCACCCCCTTGCCGCAACCCGGTAATTTCAAACCGCGCCTGTTTCGGCTGACGCAAGACCGCGCCGCGATCAACCGGTTTGGCTTTAACAATCAAGGTATGGATACCATCGCCGACAGGCTTGCCGCGCGACCTGCGGGCATCCCCGTCGGGCTTAACCTTGGGGCCAACAAAACCTCGACCGACCGCGCCACCGACTTTGCGCGCGTGTTGGCACGCTGCGGCGCGCATGTTGATTTTGCCACCGTCAATGTCTCGTCCCCCAACACCGAAAAGCTGCGTGATCTGCAAGGCCCTGCGGCCCTGACGGCACTGTTGTTTGGGGTGATGGAGGCGCGGGCCAAGCTGCCAAAGCAGATCCCGGTCTTTTTGAAAATCGCACCTGATCTGACGGCAGAAGAGCTGGCTCAAATCGCCGAAGTCGCCCTGCAAACCGGCTTGTCCGGCATTATAGCGACCAACACGACCCTGTCGCGCGATGGGCTGCAAAGCGCTGATCGCGGGCAATCAGGCGGGCTATCCGGCGCGCCTTTGTTCGAAAAATCAACCCGCATTTTGGCGCAGCTCTCCAAACTGACCGATGGCAAAATCCTACTGGTCGGCGTGGGGGGCGTTGGCAATGCCGAGCAAGCATTTGCGAAAATCTGCGCCGGCGCCTCGGCCGTGCAGCTTTACACGGCCATGATCTACGGCGGTCTCAGCCTCGCGACCGAGATCGCGCAAGGGCTGGATAAACTGCTACTCGAAAAAGGCTTCGCTTCGGTTCAGGCAGCGGTCGGGTCTGATCCGGGCCCGTGGCTCTGACCCATTCTATTCGGTCCAAATGTCCTTAGCGTAGGGATCTGGGGTGGTGCCGATAGCGCCGCCCCAAGCGCTAGCAACCCCTAGAACGCCTTAAAAGTGATCGTTGTCAGCGTCCTACTGATGCCTGCGATATCAAACAGCTTTTCCGATAGGAAATGCCCAACATCCAGACCTTCGGGGATGTAAACCTTTGCGATAAGGTCATATTCACCGCTGGTCGAAAACAGTTCTGACACGATCTCTCGGTCGTAAATCGCATCGGCCACCGCATAGGTTTGGCCGGGGACGCAGCGAAACTGAACAAAAACGCAAGTCATTTTGGCCTCCATGATATGCTGCAACATAGGCCCAAGGCTTTGCGGGGGGCAAGAGCCTACTCTTCGACCTGCAACGCCAGCGGTGCGGGTTTCACCTTCAGATCCTCGACCCCCAATTGCACCAGCGGTCGCCCCAAACGGTTTCGCACAACCCAAAGCAGGCGATTTTGCGCGCGGGTGATCGCGACATAGGCCAGCCGTTTCCACAAGGGGATCCCCGCCTCGCTGCGCCCTGCTTGGGCTGCGGCCCAAAGATCGGGCGCAAAAACCTGCACGGTTTCCCATTGCGACCCCTGCGCCTTGTGGATCGTCACCGCCGACCCATGCAAAAAGGCCGCCCCCATTCGGGCCGCCGAAGGAATAAACGGTTCCTCCTCATCCGGTTTTTCAATTTTGATGATCGAGGCGGCCGAGACCTGCGGCTCTTCGGCCCCCACCACATGCAATCTGGCAAACCCGTCGCGATTGCCCGGGCCCATATAGATCACCTGCGCGCCTTTGATCAGACCGCGCGCCTCCAGATCAATGCGTTTTTTGCGGTGTTTCAACGGCAATTCGATGCCATCGCAGATCAACGGCTCGCCCGGGATCAGCTCAAACTCGGGCGCGCCATGGGCGGCGCGAAATGCGGTAATCAGCCGGATACGGGTCGCATTGCGCCAAACCAGAACCGGGCTGCGCGCCATCAGATCACTATCGACCCGCTGCGCGATCTCGACCCTTGGGTCACGTGCTGCGGCCTCTTCGACCATCCGCTCAAACCGCTCAAACGTCAGCGCCGGGTCCGCCAATGCATGCGCCAAATCCAAGATCGGGTTGCCCGCTGTCTGCCGGTGAATGCGGCTCAGCTCCAGCCGCCTTGTACCACTTAATGTGTCAAACACCATCGCGCCGGACTGTCCGACAGGCGCCAATTGCGCCGGATCGCCAAACAGCACCAGCGTTGGAAAAATTTCGCGCAGATCATCGAACTGGCGTTGATCCAGCATCGAGCTTTCATCGACAAAGCCCACATCCAGCGGCTCCTCGCGCCGTTTCCAGCCCTTGATGAAATCACTGCCGCGCAGCCCTGCAATCGCCAAGGCACCGGGGATCGATGGCACGGTGTCGTAAAAGGCTTTGGCGCGGTCCAGCGCCAGATCGGTCAACCCCTCCATCACTGGGCGCGGGCCGTTTCCGGCCAGCCATTCCGCGATCAGCTCGTATTGCGGGTCGTAAAGCGGCGTATAAAGGATGCGGTGGATTGTCGTCGCTGGCACCCCGCGCAACCGCAAAACCGAGGCCGCCTTATTGGTGGGCGCCAAAATCGCCAAAGTACGCCGATCTTTGCGCTTGCGCCCCTCGTAGTCACCCGAGATTATATCGACCCCCGCCGCAACCATCGCCTTGTAAAGCTGGGCCAAAAGCATGGTTTTACCCGACCCGGCCTTGCCCACAACAGCCATGACAGAGGCTTTGCCCTCCATCCCCGGTGTCAGGGTGGCATCGTCCAAATCGATCCCCATGCCGCGCAGTTGATCGGCGAGCCTATCCCAGGCTTCGGCCTGATCATCAGAGAAGGTAAGTGCGGGCAATGACATGGCGCGACCATAGCCAAGCAAGTGCGGATAGGCCAGCCGGGCAATGCAGCAATCAAGGTGCAATTACCCCGTGAAACAGCTTTCCCCTGCGACCCAGATCGAAATCTTCCTCAATGCGCGCGTTTGCTGACGGGAAGGTTGGGATTTCCCTCATCTTCTTTCCGCTGTGAAGCTGGGCACATCGCGGCCCCAATCTCTGCATGGGCGATGGCAAGCGCCATTTCCACCTGCGCGGCAAGCGCCTGCAGGTCGTTTTGTTCCGCATAAGACCGCAGGTCGGTCAGAACGTCAAAGATCCAGTCATGGCGCATCGCGCCCCCAAATAACGAACCGTGAAAGCGCAAATCGACTATCCGATCGACCGCGCGATCACCGTATCAAGCTATCTGTCAACAAATCGTAACCAAAGACAAAACCTTGCAAATTAGACAAAAAAGCCGCCAAAGCCTATTGGGCGATGGCGGCTTTTTAGGACGCTGGTTGAACTCAGCGGTTTTTGCAGGCTTCCAACGTATCTTCAAAGGTCCGCAGCCCGGTCTGTGGGGCCTGCACCAGCACCGACATATTGCCGGGTTTGTGTTCGTTGCGGCGCATCTTCATATGGGCCGCCGGGATTTCGTCCCAAGGGAAAACCTCGGACATGCAAGGGTCCAGGCGCCGCTCGAGCATCAGCTTATTCGCCGCCGATGCTTGCTTGAGATGGGCAAAATGGCTGCCCTGCACGCGTTTTTGGTGCATCCAAAGGTAGCGCACGTCGAAGGTGCAATTGAAGCCGGTTGTGCCTGCACAAATCACGACCATTCCGCCTTTTTTGCACACCAATGTCGAGACCGGGAAGGTCGCCTCGCCGGGATGCTCGAACACCATATCGACATTGTTGCCCTTGCCGGTGATGTCCCAAATCGCCTTGCCGAATTTACGCGCCTCGGTGAACCACGCCTTATATTCTGGCGTGTTCACGGTCGGCAATTGCCCCCAGCAGCTGAATTCCTTGCGGTTGATGACACCTTTGGCCCCCAGCGCCATCACGAAATCGCGCTTATCCTCTTCCGAGATCACGCCAATCGCATTGCCGCCCGCCGCATTGATCAACTGGATCGCATACGAGCCCAAGCCCCCCGAAGCCCCCCAAACCAGCACGTTTTGGCCGGGCTTCAGGTCATGCGGCTCGTGGCCAAACAACATGCGATAGGCCGTCGCCAAGGTCAGGGTATAACACGCAGATTCCTCCCAGGTCAGGTGCTTGGGTCGCGGCATCAGCTGCTGCGCCTGCACATTGGTGAATTGCGCAAAAGAGCCATCAGGCGTCTCGTACCCCCAGATCCGTTGGCTGGTGGAAAACATCGGATCGCCGCCGTTGCATTCCTCGTCGTCACCGTCGTCTTGGTTGCAATGGATCACAACCTCGTCGCCAACCTTCCAGCGTTTCACCTTGTCGCCAACTTTCCACACAATCCCGGACGCATCCGACCCAGCGATATGGTAAGGCTGTCGATGACCATCGAACGGGCTGATCGGCAGGCCCAAAGCCGCCCAAACGCCGTTGTAATTCACCCCAGCCGCCATCACCAAAACCAGCACCTCGTTGCTGTCAATCTGGGGCGTCTCGACAACCTCGACCTGCATCGCGGTATCGGGTTCGCCATGCCGCTCGCGCCGGATCGCCCAAGCATACATTTGCTTTGGCACATGACCCAGGGGCGGCATTTCGCCGATTTCGTAAAGGTCCTTTTGCGGTGCATCATATGCAACGATACCAATCTGCGTATCCAGAGCCATGCGGGCCTCCTATTTTCTATTGTCTATGCCGCAGCGCAGAATCGCCGCAGTCTGGAGGCAGAGATACAAACCTTCGCGCAATATTACAATATTATTTGTTACTATTTTGTAATTTTATGTCTGCCGCGTCGCAGCATCTTGCGAATTTTGAGCCTCCAAGCCTTGCTGGACTGCCCCGGCATAGAATTGCAGCAACAGTTCCGCATTCGGGCCGGCACAAAGCCCCCTTGGCCCATCAACAACAATGCCGCGCGCGATTAAAGGCGCGAGCCCGTCTTCCAAGGCCTTATCGCCGGGCGGCAGGCGCATCGTCCTATTGGCGCGCCGCAGATCCGCGATCATGGCGTCAATGCGTTGCGGCAGGTCGGCACGCAAAACCGGGCCATCGCACAAAACCGCGGCAACCAAAGGCACCGGCAAAACCGGAACCGAGCGTTGAATGCGCGTCATCAGCTCTGCCCCCAGTGCTTCGGTGTCGGCATTTGGCGCGTCACCAAGCCAATCGCGCAGTGACAGCGGTGCCCCAAATCCGGCAGAGGCAACGCCAAAGCCCGCAAACCGCCCGCGTATCTTTCGCCACAGCATGCGCGCGATAAACAGCGCAATAACAGTCGGCCGCGCCTGGAATTTACGCCCGCCCGCCTGCGCCGCCTCGGTCAGCAAGCGATCTTCCAAAACGCGGTCATAGGCCAGGCCAACTGGCACAAAAACCACATCGCGGCCCTCGGCCTCAAACCCACTGACAATGTAGTGCAGCAGGCCCATCTTGGCCGCACCAACCCGCCCATCAAGGCTTAACCCGCCTTCGGGAAACATCGCCTGCGTCGTGCCCTCGGCAGTGGCCATCTGCACATATCGCGCCAAAACCCGGCGATATAAGGCGTCCCGGCTGTTGCGACGGATGAAATAAGCCCCCATCGCGCGCAATATAGGGCCCAAAGGCCAGACCCGCGCCCATTCGCCAACCGCATAAGACAAGGCTGACCGTCCGGCGACCAGCCAAGTCACCAACACGTAATCCATGTTAGAGCGATGATTGATAACAAAAATCACCGTCGCCTCGGGGTCGATGCCGCGCAACTCTGCGTCAATCCCCCCGATGCGGACCCGGTATAACAGCGTGCTAAGCCAGCGCGTCAAACGGGTCGCCACGCCGAAGTACAGCAATGTCGAAAACCCCGGAACGATTTCGCGCGCATAGGTTTTGGCCTGCTGAAAGACCACATTTTGCGGCGCGCCGGTTTCGCGGGCATGGTCCGCCACTGCTTGCATCACTGCAGGATCATAGATCAAGCGGACGATCTTGTCTTGCCGCCGCATCAGTTTGAACGGATCTATCGGGCGCTGTAACTTGGCATTCAGCCGTGCCAACGCTTTTTCCATTCGGCCGCGAAAGAACCAACGCACCGACGGAAACAAGAAATGCGAAGCGAAAGTGACCGCTGCGAACAGCAAGATCAACACCAATAGCCACAGGGGAATTACAACCGTGCCCGTCATTGGGGTAATCTAGCGCATTTCCGCATCCGTTTGACATCTACCAAATCAAAATTTGGCGAGACGTGGCGCGAAAGCAAGACCGGGCATGCGCATTTTCCAACGTGCTGCGATGCAGCGAATTGACATTGGTATAAAATGTCGCCTATCTGCTTTAATAAGTAACAAAGTTGCGCGCACCGATTCAGGTGCGACCCGAAGGAGGCCTTGCCGATGACCGCCACTGCCACTCAAAAAGACAAGCCTTGGCTGTTTCGGACCTATGCTGGTCATTCCACGGCAAAAGCCTCGAACGCGCTGTATCGAGGCAATCTGGCAAAGGGGCAGACCGGGCTTTCAGTAGCCTTCGATCTGCCGACCCAGACCGGCTATGACAGCGATCATGAATTGGCACGCGGCGAGGTTGGCAAGGTCGGCGTGCCGGTCAATCATTTGGGCGATATGCGGGCTTTATTCGACAATATCCCGCTGGAAAAGATGAATACCTCGATGACGATCAATGCCACAGCGCCTTGGTTGATGGCGTTGTACATCGCGGTGGCACAAGAGCAAGGCGCTGATATCGCCGCTTTAAACGGCACTGTTCAGAATGATCTGATCAAGGAATACCTGTCGCGCGGCACCTATATTTGCCCGCCGAAACCGTCCTTGCGGATGATCACGGATGTTGCAGCTTATACGCAAAAGCACCTGCCAAAATGGAACCCGATGAATGTGTGTTCCTACCACTTGCAAGAGGCGGGTGCGACACCGGAGCAAGAACTGGCTTTTGCGCTTGCGACCGCTTGCGCCGTATTGGACGATTTGAGGGGGAAAGTTCCGGCGGATGATTTCCCCAATATGGTCGGGCGCATTTCTTTCTTTGTGAATGCCGGCATTCGGTTCGTGACCGAAATGTGCAAAATGCGCGCTTTCGTGGATCTGTGGGACGAAATTTGCCTGACGCGCTACGGTGTGACAGATGCGAGATACCGCCGATTTCGCTACGGCGTACAAGTGAATTCGCTGGGCCTGACAGAGCAGCAGCCGGAAAATAACGTCTACCGCGTATTGATCGAGATGTTGGCGGTGACGCTTTCGAAAAACGCGCGGGCGCGGGCAGTGCAGCTGCCGGCGTGGAATGAGGCTTTGGGTTTGCCACGGCCTTGGGATCAGCAATGGTCGCTGCGGATGCAACAGATTTTGGCCTACGAGTCCGATCTTTTGGAATTTGATGACCTGTTCGATGGCAATCCGGCGGTGGAGCGCAAGGTTACGGCGCTGAAAGAGGGCGCGCGGCAAGAGTTGGCGCAGATTGATGCGATGGGCGGGGCCGTCGCTGCGATTGACTATATGAAGGGGCGCTTGGTCGACGCCAATGCCGAGCGGATCG
>JBLIGH010000099.1:0-9402 GCA_047636855.1 Pseudorhodobacter sp. | reverse complement strand
ACTTCCGAAATCAGGTCACTGATAACTTCCGCATCATCTCAGACCAAAACCTTCGGGTTTTGGAGTGAGCGGAGTATAAGTCATCTCGGTGTCATCCAGCCGAGGCAAACTTTCGGGCATAAAGCCTTGATGCCGGTCCTTGTCCCCCAAAACTGCTGGCGTTGTCAGACATTCGATCAATCCCTTTTGCAAAGAAAAGCCCTGTGCACTGCACAGGGCCTATTTGTATCGATCAAGGCAAAAGCGGGTTTAACAAAAAGGCCCATCGGACCTTTTGCAACACTGCTTAGCCAAGCATATCTTTTACCTTCGGGCCAACGGTGCCGAAATCCATCTGCCCCGTATACTTGCCTTTGAGAACGCCCATAACCTTGCCCATATCGCGGATAGAGCTGGCAGCGGCCTCGGCGATCGCTGCGGTAATCGCCGCATCGACTTCTGCACCCGACAATTGGCGCGGCAAGAACTCTTCGATCACGCGGATCTCCTCAAGCTCTTTCTCCGCCAGCTCCAATCGCCCGCCTTCTTCATAGACACGGGCGCTTTCCTGACGCTGCTTGACCATCTTGGACAAAATCGCGGTAATTTCGGTATCCGAAACAACGGGTTCTGCGGTTTCACCGCGCTGCGCGATTTCCCGGTCTTTGATCGCTGCATTGATCAGGCGCAGAGTTGAAAGCCTTTCGGCCTCTTTCGCGCGCATAGCTTCTTTCAAAGCTTGTTGCAGCCGGTCACGCAATGTCATTGTTGGTCTTCTCCAGGGTTTCAGCAACTGCCAAGCATAACGTGAAGCGCAATCGGAGGCAACAGAGGCATTTTTTATTAAGTCATTGATATCAAATAAGAACCCTTTTACCCCGAACTCTTGACCCCGGGGCTTGTCAGCCGTAGTGTCCCCAAAATCCGGCCACAGAGAGTCGTACCATGCCCCATTCCACCGATATGCCCGAAAAACCAACAGCTTGCCTCGCTTTGGCTGATGGAACCTTGTTCTTTGGCAAAGGGTTTGGCGCTACGGGCCAAACTGTGGCCGAGCTGGTGTTCAACACCGCGATGACCGGCTATCAAGAGATCATGACCGACCCGTCCTATGCCGGGCAGGTTGTCACCTTCACATTCCCCCATGTCGGCAATGTCGGCACAACGGCTGAGGATGACGAAACCGCCGATCCGGTTGCAGCTGGCATGGTCGTGAAATGGGACCCAACCGAGCCATCGAATTGGCGTGCTACGAGCGAGCTTACGGCATGGCTTTTGACCAAGGGACGCATCGGCATTGGCGGCCTTGATACCAGGCGCCTGACCCGTGCGATCCGCCAGCAAGGCGCGCCGCATGTCACCCTGTCGCATGATCCTGATGGGAACTTTGACATCGAAGCGCTGATCGCCGCTGCACGGGCTTGGCGTGGCCTCGAAGGGCTGGACCTTGCGAAAGACGTCAGCTGCACCCAAAGCTACCGCTGGGACGAGATGCGTTGGGCTTGGCCTGATGGCTATACCAAACGGCAAGGCGACGGGATGCGCGTCGTGGCCATCGATTACGGTGCCAAGCGCAATATCTTGCGCTGTCTGGCCTCGGCCGGTTGTGACGTGACGGTTTTGCCCGCAACAGCGACCGCCGAAGACGTTCTGGCGCTCAATCCCGAAGGCGTGTTCTTGTCCAACGGCCCGGGCGATCCTGCAGCCACCGGCGTCTACGCGGTTCCGATGATCAAAGGCGTTTTGGCCGCTGATATCCCGGTCTTTGGCATTTGCCTTGGGCACCAAATGCTTGCTTTGGCGCTTGGCGCGCGCACCATTAAAATGAATCACGGCCATCATGGTGCCAACCATCCCGTTAAGGATATCGACACCAATAGGGTTGAAATTACCTCGATGAACCATGGTTTCACCGTTGACAGCCAAACCTTGCCTGACGGTGTTCGTGAAACCCATGTCAGCCTGTTTGACGGCTCCAATTGCGGCATCGCGGTAATTGGCAAACCGGTCTTTTCGGTCCAGTACCATCCCGAAGCAAGCCCGGGCCCACAAGACAGCTATTACCTGTTCGAGCGATTCGCAGAGGCGATGCGCAAAAAACGGACAGCGTGAAACCCCGCCACTAGCCCTAGTGGCCGGATCTTTTTCAGACACTAGGGACGGCTGAAAAACGGGCCCAACCACAGATTATTCTGTGGAAAACTCTGTGGTTAACACCCTCTTAACCCTTGCTGACCGAACGTGGTGGAAAGCAGGGGGACTTAGATGTCTGCGACACTTCCATTCTCGCCTTCGCTATCGGGCCAAACCGATCCGGTGGCTCAACAGCCCCTTCCGGGTCCCGGGGGGAAAGGCCGCAGTTACCGTATTTCCGCGCCGAGCGGGAAAACACTTGGCGTCACGTTGCTGCGCGAAGGCCTCGTCGCGCCGCATGCTTTGGTCCAAGCATTATCGATGCAAAAGCGCCATCGCGGGCGGCTTTGCGATATTCTGCTTTCACAACAGCTCATCACCGAACAGGATCTTTATCAGGCGCAAGCGCGTCATTGGAACGTTCGGCTGGTCGATCCACAGCAACAATTGCCAGACCCCAGACTGATTGACAGGCTTGGGGCTGCCACTTGCTTGCGCGAAGGGCTGCTGCCCTACCAGCGCATCGGGCAAGCCGTCGTTGTGGCAACGGCCCATCCCGAAGAGTTTTCGCGCCATTACAAGACGTTATTTGACCTGTTTGGTCCGGTGGTTATGGCATTGGCGCCGTCTTCTAAAATCGAAGAAGCGGTTTTGGCTGTTCGCGGTCTTGCGTTGAAACATATTGCGGAAAACCGGGTGTCCGAACAGGAAAGTTGCCGCAATTGGGGCCGCAACGGTTTTGGCATTCCTTTGGCGCTGGCGGCTTCGGTCTTCAGTCTTGGGCTTTGGATCTCGCCAACCTTGGTCGGGATGGTTTTTCTGGTCTGGGCGGTTTTGACGCTGACTTTGTCGACGGCGCTTCGAGGGGCCGCCGTGCTCGCCTCTTTGCGCCATAAACCGGCAGAGGCAGAGCCGCCGACCATCGCACGTCTGCCCACGGTGTCGATCATGGTTGCGCTTTATAAGGAAGGCAGCATCGCCCCACGTCTGGTCCGAAGACTAAGCCTGATCGAGTATCCGCGCGATCTGTTGGATATTTTGCTGGTAGTGGAAGAAGAGGACCACCTGACACGCACGGCGCTGCAAAGAGTGGACTTACCGCCATGGATGCGCGTCGTTGTGGTGCCCGATGGGCCCCTGAAGACCAAGCCGCGCGCATTGAATTTCGCGCTGGACCTGTGCCGCGGCTCGATCATTGGGGTCTATGACGCCGAAGACGCGCCAGAGCCTTCGCAAATTCGCAAAGTGGTTGACCGTTTTCACCAACGCGGCCCTGAAGTGGTCTGCCTGCAAGGTGTTCTGGATTTTTACAACCCAAAAACGAACTGGCTATCTCGTTGTTTCACAATGGAATATGCTGCTTGGTTTCGGATAATCCTGCCAGGGCTGCAACGCTTGGGCCTGCCGATCCCATTGGGTGGAACCACCTTGTTCTTTCGCAGGGCAGCGATTGAAGAGCTGGGTGCCTGGGATGCGCATAACGTGACTGAAGATGCTGATCTGGGGATGCGTCTGGCGCGTCACGGTTACCGAACCGAGTTGATCGAAACCGTCACCGAAGAAGAGGCAAATTGCCGTGCGCTGCCTTGGGTTAAGCAGCGTTCGCGCTGGTTGAAAGGCTATATGATGACCTATGCGGTCCATATGCGCGACCCGGTCCTGCTTTGGCGCCAATTGGGGCCGCGGCAGTTTTGCGGGTTTCAGATCTTGTTTTTATGTACCTTGTCGCAGTTTTTGCTGGCACCTGTGCTGTGGTCTTTTTGGGCATTGCCTTTTGGCTTACCGCACCCTCTAGCGCAGCTCTTGCCCCATAGTGCGATGCTGGGGCTTTTGTCCCTGTACCTTATGACAGAGGTGATCAATATATCGATGACCTATTTTGCAATGCGCAAAACCAAGCATAAATTCAACCTGTTATGGATCCCAACCCTGCATTTCTACTTCCCGCTTGGCGCTATTGCATCCTACAAAGCGGCTTGGGAAATGGTCACGAAACCATTTTATTGGGATAAAACCAGCCATGGTCACTTTGACCCGATCGAGGCCTCTTGACCGCATTTACCGTGTTTTAATCTCACCCGCATCGATGCGCAGCCTTGTCTCAAATGCTCGGGAAATATGGACCCGCAAGGCCTTGTAAGCGGCATCTGCGTCGCGCGCCTCAATGGCACGAACGATCATCTCATGCTCGTCCAGCCCAGCCGAGTCCCTGCCTTCCGCTGCAAAAGATGTCGTCGCCAGCAGCGACATGGACCGATGCACAAGGTCAAGCTGCTTAACCAAAAACCGATTGTGCGAGGCCAAGTGAATTTGTTTGTGAAACCGCTTGTTGGCACGGCTCAGCTGTCTGGGATCACCGCCCAGCAAAGCTCGGTCTTCATTGACCATTATGCGCAAAACACGCTGTTCTTCTTCCGTCGCGTGACGCGCCGCCAATCTTGCGGCCAAACCTTCCAGCTCTGTTCGAACCGCATAAAGCTCGGCAAGTTGATTGTGATCCAGCGAGGCCACGATCAGGCTGCGCCCGTCACGGCTCAGCATGGATTGCGTCTCTAGCCGTTGCAACGCCTCGCGAACCGGGGTGCGCGACACGCCGAACCGTTCTGCCAGCTCGGATTCAACCAAGCGGTCCCCTGGTTTATAAACCCCAGCATCGATCGCTTCAAGAATGAGCGTATAAGCGTCTTTTTGCACGTGCGGGCCTTCCCATTGTCACCTAAATGACGTTAGCGACGCAGGCAGGACATCTCAACCGCAAAGCATTGCGGCCCGCCATTAGGGCAGATAGCGTGCCGCAATGATAGCACAGCATTTCACACATGTCCGGTCTTGGGTCTTTGACCTCGACAACACGCTTTACCCGCCCAAGGCCCGGCTTTTTGACCAGATAGAGGTCAAAATGACCACCTGGGTCATGCAAGAACTGAATGTGGACCGGGCCGAAGCTGACCGGCTTCGCAGTCATTACTGGGAAAAGTATGGCACCACCTTAGCCGGTTTGATGCGCGAACATAATGTTGATCCAGGCCCCTATCTGACGCATGTCCATGACATCTCACTTGATCACCTAGAGCCGGACCCCGCCCTTGCCAGCTATATTCGCGCCCTGCCCGGGCGGCGCATTGTCTACACCAATGGCTCGGCCCCTTATGCACAGCGCGTTTTGGCTGCGCGGGGTCTCGCGAACCTGTTTGAGTGTGTTTACGGCGTTGAACATGCAGGGTTTCGCCCAAAACCCGAACGCGCGGCATTTGAGGCGATCTTTGCCTTGGACGGTATTGACCCCAGCACTGCCGCAATGTTTGAAGACGATGCGCGAAACCTCGCAGCCCCGCATGCGATGGGAATGCGCACCGTTCATGTCGCACCCAGCCCGCAGGCGCAGCCGTATATTCATCACTACACCAATGACTTGACAGATTTCATGGCCCAACTCACCGCATGACGCCCCCGCCTGTGCCGCATCGGTGCTGCGTGATTTTGTCCACTGGTTCCAGCGCCCAATGTCGCTAGATTGGCGTCGGTAACGTCAGGAGCGCCAATCATGCAACCCGCACAATCCCCCGATCCCAGTCTTATGATGCGGGGTATTTATGCCGTGCCTCTAGTGGGACAGATCGCCCGAGACATCGGATCGGACAGCAGCAATATATTCTATGCCCTAATGATCTTCGTCACCTTGGTGGTGCTATGCGTCAAGTTTTGGGGGCTTGCAGCCTTGGCAATGGCGGCTTTGACGCTGGTGCCGGTGATGTTCACCCTTCTGATCCTGATTTCCCGCGGATAGCGAGCCCAGACATATTGCCGCTTGGACAAGTGGCGCGCACCGCCCTATCTTTGGGTCAATCGAGAAGGGCACAGATGGCACGGGTCTTCACAGAAATTCTGATTTCGGGCGGCGGGGTGGCGGGGCTTGCGGCCGCTGCAGGTTTTGGCGCGGCGGGGTTTAGCGTAATCTGCGTCGATCCCACGGCACCTGTTACAGAGGCCACGGCTGAAGGTGCCGACCTGCGCAGCACTGCGTTTTTGCAGCCCTCGGTCACTTTGCTGACCCAAATTGGCCTTTGGCAGCGCCTCTCGCCCTACGCCGCCCCGCTGCAAGTGATGCGGATCGTCGATGCGGGCGGCATTGCAGGCGAAGCGCGATTGATCAAAGAGTTTGATGCCGCCGATATCTCGGACAATCCGTTTGGTTATAATCTGCCCAATTGGCTGCTGCGCCGGGAAATTCTGGCCAGCCTTGCACGATTGCCAAACGTTACCTTTTTGCCAGGTGTTGCGACAACGCGTGTTTTGACCCGCGAGGGCGAAGCTTTGGTGTCTCTGTCCGATGGGCGTCAAATCTCGGCACAACTGCTGATCGGTGCGGATGGCCGTAATTCTAACGTGCGTCAAGCGCTGAAAATAGACGTAAAAACAATTCGCTACGGGCAAAAGGCCTTGGCCTTCACCGTCACGCATCCGGTCCCCCACCAAAATGTATCGACCGAAGTTCATCGCTCTGGCGGGCCGTTTACCATGGTGCCGCTGCCGGATCGCAAGGGATTGCCGGCCTCTGCCATCGTCTGGATGGAGGCCGGGCCAGAGGTTGCGCGCCTGACCGCCCTGCCCTTAGCTGAATTTGAAGCCCAGATGAACCAGCGCGCCTGCCATATCCTTGGCCCGATGGCGCTTAGCTCGCCCCTGACAACTTGGCCTATCATCAGCCAATACGCGACCCGGATGTCGGGTGAACGCACCGCATTGATGGCCGAGGCAGCGCATGTCTTGCCGCCAATCGGCGCACAGGGTTTAAACATGAGCCTGTCTGATTTGGCCACGTTATTGCAGTTGGTCCAAAGCGCGCCCGATCAATTGGGTACGACCCAAATGCTCGACACCTATCACCGTCAACGCCACCTAGAGGTACAAGCGCGCGTCACAGGGATCGACGCTTTGAACCGCGTATCTATGATGGGGGCACCCGCCCTGCGCGATCTGCGGGCAGGTGCATTGAATGCGCTTTATTCATTTGCCCCAGTCCGTAAAACGCTGATGAAAGCAGGGCTGGGCCTGCGCTAGGCGCTATAAAACCGCGTCGATGGCGCTTTGCAACCGCGCCAAAGTGCCTGGAACATCTGCCAATTTATCCAAGCCGAACAGCCCAATCCGGAAGGTGCGAAATTCTGCCCCCTCGCCGACCTGCAGCGGCACGCCCGCCGCAATTTGCAGCCCCTGCTCGCGGAATTTGCTGCCGTTTTGAACTGCCGGATCAGAGGTGTAGCTGACCACAACCCCCGGTGCGCCAAACCCGTCTGCTGCAACCGATTGGACGCCTTTAGACGCCATCAAGGCCCGCACGCCCTGCCCCAAGGCCCATTGTGCAGCCTTGGCCTCGGCAAATCCCATCGCTTTGGTTTCCAGCATTGCATCCCGAAACCCAACCAACGCATCCGTCGGCATCGTCGCATGATAGGCATGACCGCCCGCCTCATACGCCGCCATGATGCTGCGCCATTTTTTCAGATCCAGCGCAAAACTGTCAGAGGAAGTTGCCTCCAGCCGGGCAACGGCCAAGGGTGACAGCATTACCAATCCCGCAGCGGGCGATGCCGACCAGCCCTTCTGCGGTGCCGAGATCAGCACATCGACGCCGGTCTGCGCCATATCCACCCAGATACAGCCCGAGGCGATACAATCCAACACCAGCAGCGCGCCAACCTCATGTGCGGCGGCGGCCATCTGCATGATATAGTCATCGGGCAGGATAATCCCGGCAGAGGTCTCGACATGGGGTGCAAACACCACCTCGGGTTTTTCTTCGCGGATGCGGGCGACAACATCGTCAATCGCAGGCGGCGCATATGGCGCAGTGGCCCCGTTGCCATTCTGACGTGCCATGACAACATCGACCTGCGCGGCAAAACCGCCTGCCTCGAAAATCTGGCTCCAGCGATAGGAAAACCAGCCGTTGCGCACCACCAAAACCCGCGCCCTACGCCCGAACTGGCGGGCGACGGCCTCCATCGCATAGCTGCCACCACCGGGGACCAAAGCGACGGCTTGCGCGCTGTAAACCTCGCGAAGCAAGCCCGAGATGTCGCGCATCACCTGTTGAAATTTCGCCGACATATGGTTCAGCGAACGGTCAGTGAACACCACCGAGAATTCTTGCAAACCGTCCGGGTCGATATGGGCATGTGGCAATGTCATCTAAAAATCTCCTTGCTGCCTCTCTGTCATATCGCGCGACATTCAGCTTTGCACCTTAAATTCGGGCCAAATTCTTTTGGCCTTAATATTCCCGGGGGGATTGGCCCAAGGGCCAAACGGCGCGCGCCCCCTTGCCTGTCGCTACCCCAAGGGTCCAACCCGCGCCTCTTCGGTCAGCAAGACATTCGCTTCGACCTGCCCCACCCCCGGCAACGTCATAATGCGCCGACGCAAAACACGCTCAAAATCCACGATATCCCGCGCCACGACACGCAAGCGGTAGTCAAACAAACCCAGCACATGCTGCACCACTTGCACCTCTGGGATCGCCGTCACTGCACGCTCGAAGTCCTCCAAACTGACCCGCCCCTTGGTAGCAAGCTTCACCCCTAGAAATACCGTAACCCCAAAACCAAGCTTTGCACGGTCCAAAGCAATGCGCCTGCCCGCCAAAATCCCTGCCTCCTCCAAGCGCCGAATGCGTCGCCAAGTCGCTGGCTGGCTCAGCCCGAACCTGCGCCCCAATTCGCCCGCACTGGTGGTTGCATCCTGTACCAAAGCCCGCAAGATGGCGCGATCCATGTCATCAAGATCGATCATAGCGGCAACGCGCTTTCGTCTTTGATCGTCGCAATCAGCATCAAGGCCTCAATATCCGCGATATGCGGCAAAGTCAGAATGCGGGCGCGGTAGACTTCTTGATAATGCCCCATATCGCGCGCAATGACATTCAGGCGCACATCGACCCGCCCCAGGAATGTCTCGATCGCAATCACTTCGGGAACGGCACGTGCCGCCTCGATGAAGTCGTCAAAGGCGCGCGCTTCGGTCTTGTCCAGCGTGAACCGCAACGAGACCTCAACCGCATATCCCATCGCGCGCCAATTGATCACGGCAGCAGGCGCCGAAATCACACCCGCAGCCTGCAACTTTTCCAACCGCCGCCAGCAAGTCGCATTGGTCACCCCTGCCCGCTCCGCCAATTGCGTTGTCGGCAGCGTCGGATCTGCCAGCAAATGTCGCAAGATGCGCCGGTCCGTATCGTCAACTTGCATGAAAAAACCACCAAACCGCTATTTCTAGAATGAATTTTCGCAT
>JBLIGH010000098.1:0-9414 GCA_047636855.1 Pseudorhodobacter sp. | reverse complement strand
GGCCCTCGCCCCAGCGAGCTTGCCTGCTGAAGAAACCCTTTGGCCGCAGTGCCTTGCCCAACTTTACTGACAACAAGTGCGGCCAGGAACGGTGCGCCGCTTTGGGCGTCCTCGACCATTGTCGCCTCAAGCGCCTGCGTCACTTTCGCAATGGATCCGGGCGCGTAAAGCCCCATGGTGCGGGCAAGTTTGCCGTAGGTTATCGGCACATCAGCGGCAGGTAAGCCGAAAAGATGCGCCCGAATGCGGTCACGCAACGCGCTGCCTGCTGCAGCAGCATTTGAGGCCCCGCGCGGGGCAGGGATTTCATGCGCGCTGCCATCCGCGCCGATCTCGGCAGCCCAGACACGGTGATTGGAGCGTATGATCAGCCGGGTTTTTCCGGCATCGACCCCGGTTCCGGCCTCTGATTGGCTGACAACTTCACCGGACCGCAGCCCGGCCCGGAGGGTCTCGGCGTTCATCCCCAGACGCGGCGCAAGATAGTCTGGCGAGATCAGAAATTGACCGTCCTCACGCAAGATCGCGTCGGGTGGGACGGGGCGATACAGCAACGGACGCTTTGGCTGCCCCGCATCGCCCTGCCCTGCGGTGAAATACGGGGTCTGACCGGCGGCATGATCCGTCACGTCAAGGATATCGCGGACTTCCGGCACGGCGGCGCGGATCATCTGTTCGACCCCGCCGCGCAGGGTTGCCGCCGAGGATGCACAGCCCTGACACCCCCCCGACATCAGCATGCTGACAACGCCGCCCCGCACCTCGGTCACGCTGACATGCCCGCCGTGGCTGGCAATCGCCGGATTGGCTTGCCGGTCCAGAACCTCTTGCACGGCCAGACGGATTTCAGCGTCGCTGCGGGCTTGGCCAAAGATCTTGGCCCCTTGCCCCAAAGGCACAGACGATTGCGCCAAGCTGGCACGCAAGGCCTCGGCAATCGGGCGCTTCAGGCTGTCCCAATTCCTGTCATCGGTCTTTACCACGGCCACAACCGCGCCCGAGACATCAACCATTTTCACCCCGGGAATGGCGAACAACGCCTCTGCCAAAGGGGCGCCCTGCGCCGCCGTTGCATTTGCAAAACTGGCCAAAGCACCCTGTTGCACGTCCCGTTCCAACACAAAGCGCATGCTGTGGGGATCAGCGGGCGAGGTTTCAGCGCGGATACGCAGCGGGGCCGTCAGATCAGACATCTTCAACGTCGCCAGCCACCATCGCGCGCAGATGACCAAAAGTGTAAATACCCGAACTGTGACCGTCGCTGAAGCTGACGCCGATGGCATAGTTGCCAAGGCTCCAGATCCGGGTCGGGGCGATGTTCAGGGCCACAGTCGCCGGAACCAGCACCGCGCGCCCGCTCATCTCATCGACGCAAGCCGCACAGCGGCACGCCAAACGCAAATCGCGCACGTCGATTTGCTGGTCGTATCCATCTTGCCAACGCAAGGCCAGCGTACGCCCGTCGCGGCGGTCCAGCGCGACCGGAACCTCGGCAGCGCCACCTGCGTGGCCCGCATCAGCCGAAGGTTTTGGTTTGCTGGCGTCATCGGCCCAATGCCAGTCAAACGGCGTCGGAATTCCAGCCGCAGCCTGTGCCCGCCCGGACAGGATCGCCGCAATGTCGCGGTAGACAGCAGACGCGGGTGCGTCTGGGTGCGCAATCACCAAAGGGTTCCCCTCGTCGCCGCAATCCACGATTGCCGGATCAAGTGGGATGGCCCCCAAGAACGGAACGCCAAGGCTGGCCGCGATTTTGGCGCCGCCACCTTGATGGAAAATATGCGTTACCTCGTGACAAGAGGGGCAGGTAAACCCGCTCATATTCTCGACGATACCAAGGATCGGCACCTTGACCTGCTCCATCATCCGAATGCCGCGCCGGGCAATTTTCAGGCTGACATCTTGCGGCGTGCTGACCACCACCGCGCCGGTCAGCGGAAAGCTTTGTGCCAGCGTCAGTTGCGTGTCGCCGGTACCAGGTGGCAGATCGAGGATCAGGTAATCGAGCTTGCCCCAATCCACCTCAAGAATGAACATGCGCAGGTATTTCGAGACCATCGGGCCGCGCAAAATGGCCGGTTTGTCGTCATTGGTCAGCATGCCCATCGAGATGACTTTGATGCCATGCGCAATCGCAGGGATCACCTTGCCCGCAGGTGACATTGCGGGGGCTTTGCCTGTTTCAATCCCCAACATGCCCGGCACAGAGGGGCCGTAAAGATCGGCGTCCACCAGCCCCACCGAAGCCCCCTGCGCCGCCAGCGCCAAGGCCAGATTGGTGCTGACGGTGCTTTTGCCCACACCGCCCTTGCCGCTAGCCACAGCGATGATTTGTCCAAGATGCGCCATACCAAGGTCGTCTGTTTGGCTGGATGTGGCTTGTGCCGTCGTCATAAGATTTCCTTTGGTTTGAGGCTCGGAACGGCTGTTCTTCGGCCCTCGTGAGCGGCAAAATTGACGCAAAGACGGCCAAGATCGGCCGGGTCCAGTTCGGCGGCGATGCAAGCACAGTAGCTGGCCGCACCCTCGCCAGAGAAATACCGACAATCGCCGCAGGTGCCAAAGGCCACGGTATCGCGAACCTTGGCAAGCTCGGCTGCCAAGGCGGGCAAAGCCTGCCGCAACGCCGTGCGCTGCTTGCCTTCCAGCCGGTCAATGGCTTGGGTCAGGTCGCGCAAAGGATCATGCTGCATGATTGCAAGGCCGCCGCTGGTCAGGTCCAGCCGAACGCTGCGCCGATCATCCACCGCCACGTGCCGAACCAGATAGCCCTTTAGCATCAAGGATTTGATGATTTGCGATGCCGTGCCTCGTGTCGTTGCGTGAAAGCTGGCAAAGGCCGACGGCGTTCGCGACACATGATTGGCGCGCGCGAAAAACCGCATCGCCGTCCATTGCGCCGCGGTTAGGTCAGTCCCGGTGTCGGTACCGCGCGCCGCCCGCCCAAGATAGACAAGCAGTTCGGCAATTTCTTCTGTGGTTGATACGATGTCAGTCATAGGAATGCGATAGCGCTTCGAAATCATATTGACAAGCAATTCTTGTCGATATTAGTATCGAAACGAAACCAAATGTGAAAAGAATGAACAAACCTTTCTCTCCATCCCAAATGAACCGCACTCGGGTGCCACGCGCAGAGTTTCTGGACGCAACGAACGAGGCGCGGCTTGCAAGATGCTGGCGCGACGACGGCGATGTTGCCGCCCGAAACCGATTGGTCACATCGCATCAAGCGCTTGCAATAGCGGCAGCTCGGCGCGCCGGTCCGAAAGGCCGAGAGTTGGACAATGATCTGCTGCAACATGCAAATATCGGCTTGTTAAAGGCGGCTGATCGCTTTGACCCAGACATGGGTTTTCGGTTTTCCACCTATGCCGCATGGTGGATCAGGGCCGAAATCCAAGACTATAAGATCCGTAACTGGTCCTTGGTGATGCTCCCAAATTCGGTTTACAGCCGGAAGCTGTTTCACAATCTGAAACGCGTGGAGACCCGGTTGGTCGCCGCTGGCGAAGTGCCACCTGAGCGGCTGGTTGACCAGATAGCGACCGAGCTTGCGGTGACCCCCGAACAGGTTGTGTTGATGCAACAAAGACTGACCGCCCCGGATGGCTCGCTAAACCGGCTTGTTGGTGATGATGGCGGCACAATGCAGCTGCAAGATCTGCTGGAAGATCCAGATGCAGATGTCGAAAAAGAGGTTGGCGCGCGCATGGATTCCCAAGCCTTCTGGATCACGATGTCTGCGCATCTGAAGCAGCTTTCCAAGCGGGAACAAGACATTATCATCGAGACCTATGTGTCTGACACACCCAAAACACTGGGTGCGCTCGGCGAACGGTTTGGCGTATCGCGCGAGCGTATTCGCCAGATCCGTGAAATCGCGCTTACCCGGCTGCGGGCCTCTTTTGCGAAAACTGCGACCTCAGTGTAACCAGACGCATCGGCATGATTGGGGTATTGCGTAAATGTGCCATAGCCTCAATAAGGCTTTATTAGCATGAAATGGGATGGCCTTAAGCCGCAGATGTGACGGCGATAACGGAACGGGAAAAGAACGATCGTGGGCGATCAACAGAGGTGGTCCTGGATTTTCGACCAGTATGCCGCCTTATTAAGATGGATCAGGATTTCATTTCAGGCTGCTAATCTCATTGGTTCTGTCTTGCTTGCATATGCCTCGTCAGGGGTCAAGATTCCGTGCGTCGGGTGCGGGCGTTCGCCGTTGTAATAGACCAGCCACTTTCTGATACCAGCTTTTGTCTCTGAGCCACTTTCGAAGGCATGCAGATAAACGCATTCATACTTCAGGGACCGCCAAAGCCGCTCAATCATACGGTTGTCGATCCAGCGCCCTTTGCCGTCTGCTACCGGCAGGTGTTTGCAAGCAAACACCGAGAGGCATGCTGATCTTTATCTTTGCATCCGTCAGACCCTCGATCCAACTGCTACTGGTGAATTGGCTGCCCTGGTCCGTGTTGAATATCTCTGGCGTGCCATGATTGGCCAAGGCATCCTTCAAGGCCTCTACGCAGAATTCCGCGTCCATGGTGTTGGACAGCCGCCACGCCAAAACCTTGCGGCTATACCAGTCCATGATCGCGACCAGATAGAGCCCCCCCCGTTGCATCGGAGTATAGGTGATGTCTGCGCACCAAACTTGGTTCGGCCGGTCGATCACCACATCCCGCAGCAGATAGGGCCAGATCTAATGCTGCGGGTGCTTCTTGCTGGTGTTGGGCTCCTGATAGATGGGCACCAGCCGCATGAGGCGCATTGAACGCCGCACACGATGCCGGCCACAAGCATGGTCCTCGCGCTTCATGGATCGAGCAATTTGGCGCGATCCATACCACGGCGTCTGCAGAAACTGCTTGTCTATGATCGCCATGAACCTCAAGTTCTCGGCACTCTCACCCTTCGCCTCATAGAAAAGGTTCGACCGCGCCAGCGTCAGCAGCGCACACTGACGGCGAACGCTCAGCTTATAATCCTTGCTCACCATTTTTTGCCTCGCGTCCCGAGCAGTTGAGCCGAGGCATCGGCCAAAAAATCCCGCTCCACAACAAGCTGCCCAATCTTCGAGTGCAACTTCGCGATATCAGCAGGGCTGGGCGTATCAGGATCGGGGCCCCGTCGCCCAAACGCGGACGCCATGTTATCGATCGCTGCACGCTTCCAAGTGCTAATCTGGGTCGCATGCACCCCATACTTCTTCTACAGCTCACAAAGCGTCATATCTTCACGGATCGCCTCAAGCGCAACCTTAGCCTTGAACTCGGGCGCGTGGTTCTTTCTCTTCGTCATTCTGGATCATCTCGCTCATTAAGAAATCCATCTTAACAACTGGTCCGAATTCCCGCGACCAACTCTATATTCCCTTATGCAAAAGCCCCACCCAATAGGGCGGGGCTTCTTATGAGGGGCAATGGCAGGGATCAGCCCTTTTCGCCGATATATTCCTCCATCAGTTTTTCGTTCTTCGCATCTTCCAGGCGCTGCAAACGATCTTCGGCGATCCGGGCGTCAAAGCGGTATTTCACGAAATTCACCAAGGCGAGGGTCAGCAGAAGGATGCCAAGACCCCAATAGCCTTTGGTTGAAAGGTCAACCGGCGCAAGCCAGATTGACAGGGCGAGCATGAAATACGCGATAGCGACGCCTACGCCGTTGAAGAACATGATTGCGGAGGTGTCTGTTTTTGGTGCGGACATGATAGGTTTCCTTAGAGTTTGATTTTTGGGTTCAGTGGATTTTGGGGGGAATTATGTCATTCCTTGGATTTTAAACGCGCCAGAACATCGGCGGCGGTGACGCGGGTTGCCGGGCCGAAGCCTGCATCAGACATCCGGTCGGCAAGGCCATCGTGGCTAAGCTCTTGGTTGATGCCGCGCAGGATGTCGGAGCGTTCGAAAGGGTCATCCGCATTGGTGACGCGGTTGATCAAAGCCTCGGCTTCTTCAAGGGCTGAACCCTCGCCATTTGGCAGTTTCGCGATCAGCGATTGTTCACGGCGAATGGCGCGGGCGGTGGTCGCACCTTGCTTGAGGTCGATGATACGGCGATGCCCAGCCTCTACCGATTGACGCAACCGCACTGTTTTGGTCTCGAGCCGCAGCACGGTTTCAGCGCGCAAAATGCGTTCGTTTTCCATTTGGGCCAGGGCCTCGGCTGCTTGTAAGGCAAGATCTTCGCGGCTTGCGGTCATCGCTTCGGTTGCACGACGGGTCATATCCGCGATGCGTTGATCCAACGTTGCAAGCATCCTTTCTTCGGCGCGTTGGCGTTGAATCAAAGAGGCAAGTGTGCTTTTGGCAGCCCGCAGTCCTTCATCGGCTTCACGAAGTTTTTGATCAATCAGTTCAATTGCATAAGTGTCGCGAAGTGTTTCTTCGGCACGGGAATTGGCACCGAGGATCAGGGTTTTAAGGGTGTTAAACATTGTCGCTCCTTTTCGGGTGGCTCGAACTTGAACCGTGTTCATGAATTGAACATACTGAAAAATGAACGCCGTTCAAGTAAAAATGAACGCCGTTCAGGTATTGGAGCGTTGTGACGTTACGTTACTGAGCAAAAGTGCGATCATATGCTCGATCCGGTCCAGCGGAACACCCGAAATTCGCTTCTGTAGACCCAGCAAAACGATTCCATGCACAGATGAAAACAGCGAGCGGGTCATCAGATCCAGCTCTGCGGGCGCGTAATCGGGGAAGATTTTCGACAAGGGGGCTGCAATATGCGCAAAAAGTTTCGCCAGTTCTGACAGGTACCATTGCGGTACCGGCATATCGGTGGACATGTCGAGGTCAAACAGCGCGCGCCACAGATGGGTGTTGTCTGAGGCGAAGCGCAGATAGGCATGCGACATCGTGATCAGCGCGTCTTGTGGATTTTGCCCCGGCAGGGCGGCGGTTGCACTGGCGACAGTTTCGCCAAGCCGATGGAAGGTCCGCCCATTCACGGCCATGATCAGACCATTAAGATCGGTGAAGACGTTGTAAATCGCACCTACCGCGCAATCGGCCTCGCGGGCAAGATCACGGGCTTTGACAGCTGCCAGACCTTGCGCCGCGATGCGCGTCTCTGCGCTGTCGATCAGGCGTTGGCGCAGGTCTTCGCGGCGTTGATCGGTTTTGCTTGGCTTTTTTGCGGCGTCGGGTGACATGGCTTTACCTTAACATAATGAACAAGGTTCAAGCTATCCGATCCGACGCCGAATGAAAAGTCAGGTTGAAGGGGCACCTCCTTCAAAATGGTTGCCATTTGTGTAGTCGCAAGGTGCCTCTTGCATTTCCAGATGCAGGCCTGTGCCTTTGTAGGGATGGGCGCGGGCAAGGTCTTCGTCAAATTCGATGCCCAGACCGGGCGTTTCGGGCGGGATCACATAGCCGTTTTCCCATTTAAGCGAGTGCTTGATCAGGGCCATGTGGAAGGTGCCGCCGGTTTCAATCGTCTCTATCATCAGCAGATTGGGGATCGAGGTGGCCAGATGAATATTCGCGGCCCATTCCACCGGGCCTGCATAAAGATGCGGCGCCATTTCGGCGTTGAACACCTCTGCCATGGCCGAGATTTTCTTAGCTTCCCAAATGCCGCCGACACGTCCAAGCGCCGGTTGCAGAATTTTCACGCCGCCATGACGTAGCAATGCCCCAAACTCGGCCTTGGTGGTCAGGCGTTCCCCCGTCGCCAGCGGGATGCGGACCTGTGCCGCGACATTGGCGAATTCATGCAGATTATCCGGCGGGATCGGTTCTTCGTACCACAGCGGCAGGTAGGGTTCCAACGCTTGCCCCAAACGGATCGCTCCTGCGGTGCTGAATTGGCCATGCGTGCCAAACAAAAGATCGGCGCGGTCGCCCACGGCCTCGCGGATGGCTTTGCTAAAAGCGACAGAGCGGGTGATGTCTGACATCGCAGGTTGGTGGCCACCGCGGATCGTATAGGGGCCGGCGGGATCGAATTTGATCGCGGTGAATCCCTGATCGACAAACCGCAAAGCGGCCTCGGCGGCCAGTTCGGGAGAGACCCAAAACGCGGCGCTTTCTTTGCCCGGCGCAGGGAACAGATAGGTATAACTCCGCAAACGGTCGTTCATTTTACCGCCCAAAAGCGCCCAGACCGGGCGATTGCGCGCCTTGCCCAAGATGTCCCAGCAAGCGATCTCCAGCCCCGAAAACGCACCAATAACCGTTGGGTCCGGGCGTTGCGTGAAGCCCGAAGAATAGGCGCGGCGGAACATCAGTTCGATATTCTCGGGGTTTTCACCCTCCATATGGCGCGCAAAGACGTCTTCGATCACAGCGCGCATTGCATCTGGCCCAACGGTCGAGGCGTAACATTCGCCGTATCCGGTTATGCCGCAAGCGGTCGTTAGTTTTGGGAAAATCCAATAGCGCCCACCCCAACCTGGGGCAGGCGGGGCAACGACGAAAATCTCTAGGGTTTGTAGGCGCATGAGGGGGCTTTCGCGAAGAAGGGTTTGCGGGCGTTCTGTTGCCTGGGTCCGGAATGGATCTGTGGGTCGCTTTCAGGCTAGGGCGCAGGCGGTGCTTAATCGCGCGAAGTTGCGACATGAAGTGGGTTGGTGGCGACCAGTGGTCGCGCCAAACGGCGCAAGCCCCGATTTAGCGCATAATATGTTTGGCCAAGGCATCTGGTTGCGCGAAAAACGGCGAATGCCCACAGTGCAAATCGACCGTATCGACCAAGCCTTGTGACATTACCGTCTGATAAGCTGGCGGGATCGCTTGATCTTGCGTGCAACGGATGTAGCGCTTTTCAATACGGGCATAGGTGTCGCTTAAGGTGATCGGGGTGGCTTGCGGCAAGATTGCTTGCGCTGTCAGCAAGGGCCGCGCGTAGCCCAAAGTGCCGGGCGGGCAATCATGGTAGAATTTTGCCTCGACCATATCAGGGCGGAACTGGTAGCTTTGTCGATCCGCGGCGGTCTCAATGGCTTCTCGCAATGGCTGTTCAGGGGCCGCGCGACGCATGTCAATCATGCTTAGTCCCGAGCGCGGTACATAGGCACAGACAAAGATCAGGCGTGCTATCTTTTCAGGGGCTCGTTCCGCCGCCGCCGCAATGGGAAACCCTGCCATGGAATGGCCGACAAGCAGGGTAGGCTCCGTTACCGCGTCGAGGATCGCCTCGATATAATGGTCCATGGTGATTTGAGGGATCGGTGTTTTGTCTGATCCCGCACCGGGCAAATCAATGGCCCGCGCGTCACCGTATTTATTGAGAATAGGCAAAACATTGCGCCAGCACCAAGCGCCGTGGCAGGAACCATGAATAAGTAAAACTGGTTTCATCTCAAAGCCCTAACATATGTTTTGCAAAATTTGGTATACTCCGCTCACTCCAAAACCCGAAGGTTTTGGTCTGAGATGATGCGGAAGTTATCAGTGA
>JBLIGH010000097.1:0-9509 GCA_047636855.1 Pseudorhodobacter sp. | reverse complement strand
GATCGACGGTTGGTTCCATTGATTGGCGCGTATAATCTCCATCACATTTCCGCGCAGGGACAAGTTACCGGGCGGCAAGGTCAGATGGCTGCCAAGCACATGCAAAGCAGCCCCGCCGTCCCCATACCCCGTGCGTCGGTAGTAGCCAAACCGATCCTGGCGCGAGGTCGGTTTATAGGACACCGCAAAATACGGAACACCAAGCCGTTCGGCAATCACCCCACCGATTTCGGAATCGATTCTGGACATCTTATGGAATTTAACGGCAAACCCCGCCACAAGCGACGCTGCGGCAGGGCCAAGAACCCCAGCCAGGTTACGCGAGTCCCGCCCACCCGAGATGGGCAGAAGGCAGCTTGTTCCCGTCACCAAAGCCCGCATCACGGCTGTAAGCCGGTCAGAAATCGCAGCGACTTGTTGCTCTAACGCGTTTTGCGGTATTTCAAACACCGTATCGGCACGCGGCCAATGCCGTACAAGCCGCAGGTTTGCGAGGTCTAGATAATGGTTCGGCCACATAAGCCGCACAGACCGATCCGCCGTATGACCAAGCGAGAAATGCACTTTTCCGTCAAGCACCTTACGCCGATCAAAACGAGGGTTCCAGCTAAGCGGACGGTTCAGCGCCAACAGCACCGAAGAGGCGATGATACCGGTTTCGGGGTCCCAAACGACCGAGAAGTCCCCGACCGGATCTTGATAGATCCGTGCGTCGGTTTTGCCCGCAAGGATAACCGCATAGCGCCCGGCAAGCGCCTCGATCCACGCTTCGGCCTTAACCATTCCCGCTTTGCTAAGGCTGGGCACTGGCACCGTGACTGGATCGCTTAGATATTGGCCGTTACCATCAACAGCTTCGCCCAGCAGCCAGCCGAACTGCCGCCCGCTTTTGTCCAAAAGTCGCTTGGTTCGGGCCCCCGGCGCGCGCCACAGATTAAGACCGTTCAGCTTGGCATGATCCCAACCGGGCAGCTCCAGCCCATCCTCGCGCGCTAGGACAAATTGCTCTGGGTACTCCAAAGCGAAGTCACGACCGGCCTCTGCCTCAAGCCTGACGGCTTCGATTTGCATGATCTTTAGCCCCTGTTTTTTTATTTATGGGGACCGACACAGCGTATCGCAATGATTTTCGTCCTAAAAACTGATGCAAACACCGCGTGCAAAATGTCGCAGCCCCGAAAGGCAGGTGACGCAGCGCTAAGGCACAACTGAGCCCAAAGATAATCTGCCCGACTGAAAGGTTCTATATCCGCTTTGCCTGGCTCTGCCGGCCCTCGGTCTGGCCGCCCCCCAAACAAAAACCGCGCCCGAATGGGGCGCGGCGTCTGTCGTCTTTTCGGATTTGCAGCGCTTAGCGGCGCAGGCCGAGGCGCGCGATCAACGACGTATAACGTGCGTTGTCTTTGGCTTTGACATAGTCCAGCAGCTTGCGACGCAGAGCAACCATCATCAAAAGACCACGGCGGGAATGGTTATCCTTTTTGTGGGTTTTGAAGTGCTCGGTCAGGGTCGCGATGCGCGAGGACAGAATTGCAACCTGAACTTCGGGCGAACCGGTGTCGCCTTCTGTGGTTCCGTATTCTTTAATCAGTTGGGTTTTCAGCTCAGCGGTGATCGACATCGGGATCTCCATATTTAAAGGGTGACGGCGCAAGCCGGGATGTCGTCCAGCGGGGCCCTTGGTCTTTCTGCCATAACAGCAGATGGGTGCACATAGGAGAATACGAACGAAAAGGGAAGCGCACTTTGCATGCGGCACCAAGATTCGCGTCATGGTTGCATCCGCCTTTAACCAAACTTGATCAATTCGCCTGATAAAAGCCGCACCAGACTAGCTTCAACGCCCGCTTTATGCCATGTTTGAAGGTAATTAATACAGTTGTTCCAGATGGTTAGCCTAAAACATGGTTAACGGAATGTGCTGGATGTTATTGATCATATGCGAGGGCCAAGGCCGTGCTGGGACTATTTGGATTACTAGGTGCTGTTTTTGCAGGATTTGTTGCGGATGCTGCGTTGCAGGCATCGTCTAATCCACTCACGAAACAATCTGGCGAGTCAGACGACTCGCTGGACTCAGAAGACAGTGATGCCGCGCAGTCCGAGATCGCAACAAACGGCAGCAGTCTTTTGGATTGGGTTCAAAACAATGGCTCATCCACAGCAGCCGACCCCGAGGTTAACCTCGCAGCGCTAGAATCTGACGACGCGGCGGAGGAGGAGGAGGAGGAGGAGGAGGATGCCCAATCCACTGATATCCCTGCCCCAACCCCTGAAAACCTAATTTTGAACGGCACGGGCGACGACGACATTTTGACCGGCGAAGGTGGCGGCGACACTGTCAGCGGCGGCGGCGGCGGCGATTTGCTTGGCGGTCGTGCCGGCGATGATATGATCTATGGCGGCGATGGCGCCGATTATATCGATGGTGGCGACGGCGCCGATACTCTGCTGGGCGAAACCGGTAATGATGTGTTAAATGGTGAAAATGGGGATGACCTAATTTTAGGCGGCGTGGGAGATGACTATCTCTCGGGTCATGAGGGGGACGACAGGATTCAGGGCGAAACCGGAAATGACGCGCTTGTGGGCGGGTCCGGCGCGGATACGTTGGAAGGCAATGACGGCGACGATTGGCTGACGGGCGGATACGGCGACGACCTGCTGGTGGGCGGGCTTGGCAGCGATACGATGGATGGTGGCGAAGGGCAGGATACTCTTTGGGGCTATGACGAAGCCGATGGTCTGTCGGAAGTTGATTTCCTGAACGGCGGCGCAGGTGACGACACACTGATGATCGGTGCGCAAGACTACGCACATGGCGGTGACGGCGCCGATCAATTCGTGCTGGGCGATTGGGTCGGCGAAGAAGGCCTGTCTGAGATCACCGACTACAACCCGCTAGAAGACGAAATCGTCGTGCTTTATGACCCGACGGCCCACCCCGAACCCACTTTAACCTTAATCTCTGACCCAGAGTCGCAGGATGCAACCATTTTGCTGGACGGATTGCCTTTGGCGAATATTGTCGGCGGGGCGGGGATGGACCCGACATTGTTGCGGCTGGTGCCGACGACTTTGGCCTAACCCTGCTGAAAGAACGGCAGGAATGCTTGCAACACCGCCTCAGGGTTTTCTTCCATCACGAAATGCCCGCTTTCACAGGCATTATCAGTGACCTGAACCGCCCATTTGCGCCAAATACCTGCCGGATCACCGGTGCGCGCGGGAAAGCCGTGATGCCCCCAAAGAAAATGCAGCGGCACAGCAATGCGGTTTCCTGCTGCGCGGTCCTCCAGATCATGAGCGCGGTCCAGACTTGCGCCAGCCCGGTAATCAGCACACATCGCGTGGATGCGGGCCGGGTCGCGCGCTTGGGCGCGGTAGCTTTCCAAAGCTTGCGGCGGAAAAGGCGAAAGTGATTTAACGCCGGTCCAACTTGCCAGCGTCCAGTCGATATAGGCCTCGGGATCGGCATTTATCATGCGTTCTGGCAAGGGTGTAGGCTGCGCCAGAAATGTCCAATGATAGGCGGCAAAGGCCATTTCGGCCGTCCAGGTATCCCAATATTCGGCTGTGGGTGCGATCTCGATCAGGCCCAGCCGTGTCACGCGCGCCGGGTGGTCCAAGGCCAGCCGGTAACTGACCCTTGCACCCCGATCATGACCCATCACCATCGCCGAAGGCAGGCCCATCCCATCCATCAACGCCACAATATCCCGCGCCATTTGCCGTTTGGAATAGGTGGAATGGACGGCATCATCGATAGGGGCTTCGCTTTGGCCATAGCCGCGCAAATCCGGGATAATCACGCGAAAATGTTGCGCCAAGATCGGCGCTATATTGGTCCAGCACATGCCGTTTTGCGGATAGCCGTGCAGCAGTATCAACGCAGGCCCCGCGCCCGCCTCTTGCACCGAAAGCGTGACGCCATCTCCGCGCCGATCCTGCCGTGTGAACCCCGTGATTTCAGCCATAACCCGCCCCCGATTTTTCCCCCAAGCTGTCGCAAGCGCGCGCTTAAGGCAAGCGTGTCAACCCCAAAGCTCGGGCTGCCTGTCATAGCCGATGTAAAGCGGGTGCTTTGGGGCGCCAGCCTTGGTCAGTCCCAAATGCCAAAGCGGCAAGCCAGTGCCGCGCAACAGGTGCGCCACAGCAGCACCGCGAGCTAAATGCACACCATTGCTGCCCCAGGCGCAAATGATCCGATCTGCCCAATCAGCCCCGGCGGCAATGGCCGCGTCATTGCCCGGCCCTACCGGATCGGCCTGCGCGCGCATCACTTTGGGGTCTGTCGCGCGCCAGGCAAAGATATTTGTCACCCGAAACGCGCCAAATCCCAGCGCCCGCGCCCGCCGCTCACAGCGCTCGACTGTCGGATCGTTCTGGATCTCGGTCGCGGTTGAAGGGTTGAGCATGACGAACAAGGCCTTCTGCCCCGCCACGTCCCAGACCCGCGTCAATTCATAGCGGTAATGCGCGCAGGGCGAATAAATCGCCACACTCTCTGCATCGCCTTTGCGAAATTGTCGCGTAACCAAAGATGCAGTCATTAAAGCGCCCCTTTATTGCGAAACCAATGCGCGCCACTTCACCACCCGAAACGCGGCTCGGCAAGGTCCATGGCAATGCCGCCCGAGGGGGCTCGATGCCCCCAAGGGTGGCACGCCCTCAATTGAATACGCGGCTCGGGTGCAATTCACCCGCTTTATAAATCCCCACGGCCACCGCTCGGCCCTGATAGCTGGCCCAAGCCTCATCGCCGTATTCCGCGTCCGAGGCAATCACCATGCCCGGGTTACCGTTCTTCAGGCGCGCGGCGCCTTCCGGGGTGGTTGGCAGTTCCGGCAAATCCGCCAGACCAAGTTCCAGCGGCAACAAAAGCGCATCCAAGGCCTCTGTCCGGGCCAGCGCGTCAAGCTTTTCCAGCGAAATCCCCTGCGCGGCGTCAAATGGCCCTGACCAAGTGCGCCGCAACCAGGCGACATGGCCCAAACATCCCAGATCTGCCCCCAGATCCCGCGCAATCGAGCGAACATAACCGCCCTTGCCGCAGACCATTTCCAACTCGACATGATCGGCATCAGCGCGTGCGATAACCTCAAGGCTTTCCACCCAAAGCGAGCGTGCAGCAAGCTCCATCACTTCACCAGATCGGGCCAGATCATAGGCGCGTTCACCCTCGATCTTCACCGCCGAAAACTGGGGCGGTACTTGCATGATTTCACCGCGAAACCGTTGCAAACCCACAGCAATCGCATCATCGCTTGGCCGCAGCTCCGACTGTGCCAGCACAGTTCCGCTGGCATCATCGGTGGTGGTAGAGGCGCCAAACCGCACCACGAAGCGGTAGCATTTCAACGCATCGGTCACATAAGGCACCGTTTTTGTGGCCTCGCCCAAAGCAACAGCCAAGACGCCGGTGGCATCAGGGTCCAATGTGCCGGCATGGCCTGCCTTTTGCGCCTCGAACGCCCATTTGACCTTATTGACCACAGAGGTCGAGGTGATGCCGGCTGGCTTATCGACCACCAGCCATCCAGAAACGGCGCGGCCCTTGCGTTTGCGTGCCATATGTCACCCCTATCTTTGACCTAATCCGAGAAGCTGCCTGCTATCCTGCCCTCAGCGACGGGTCAACCACAGCTCACGGTAAGGGGGCGACAAGCCCGACCATCGGCCCCAACTGAAAGCCAAAATCATTGCGGCTCAAGGCAGGCGCAAAAAGCCTGCTGACCTTGCCGTCAAAATAAAGCGCGTTTGGCGTGCCAAGCACATCGCGAAACAGCCGCCCGAAGGTGTCAAAATTCACCACTTGCCCCGAGATGGCGAAATAGGCGGTTTGCCCGTCGGCCGAGACGCCAACCCCATTGCGGATAAACCGGCTGTCGCTATCCGGCAAAAACCGCGGATGCAGCGCGCCATCAATCACCAGCATCGGCCCGGATTGCGTGGCAAAGCGACAGGCCGGCGGCTTTGCTGCGAAAAGGCGCGACTCGATCACAGCAAATCGCCCCTGCCGTATGCAAAACACACCATTGGGCAGCAAGCCGAAATTTCCAGGCCCGTCAGAGGTCACGATCCGCGCGCGCTCTTGCGATTCGGTGATCAGCAGGCCAACAGGCGCACGGTCGCTGTGATACATCCCGGCATTCATCGCAAAGACCAGCGTTTTGCCCTCGGGTGCCAAGGTGTCATTCACCCGGCGAAAGCTGCCCAACACGTCGCCGTTTTCATCTGCATGAAACAGCCGCAGGTCTTGATCGGTACGCGCCTCGCAAACGGTAAAGGGGCTATCTTCGAAGGTCAGATTGCGGCAGGCCGTTTGTGCCGCAACTGGCATGGCCAACAGCGCCAAAGAAATGGCCAGACCAAAGCCCCAAAGGTTTGCGCTACGCGTCATCCTCGGCATCGTCCCGATCAGGGGCTGCAACATCACGCATCACCCGTTCATCCGCAAACATGCGCCGGGTTTCATCCAATTGCGCAAAGGTCAAATCCGCCCGAAACCGGAGGTCTGGCGAGAATTTCAGTGTCATTTCTTGCGACACAAAATGGCGCAAGATGCCCTTGTGTTTCGCCAGCGATGCAACAGCGCCTTCCACATCTTCGCCGCCCAATGGCATGATATACACCGTCGCCACCATCAGGTCGGGCGAGACGCGTACCTCGCCGATGGTAATCGAGCGACGATTCAGATCCGGGTCGTGGATTTCCCCCCGGTTCAGAATATCGGACATGGATCTACGGATCAGTTCGCCAACGCGAAGCTGCCGTTGCGACGGGCCGGAGCCCGAATAGGAGCGGTTCTTTACCATTCGCCCCATGTAAGGGCTTCTGTCGCCCTGTGCAACGGGGCTTTGCGCCGCGCGCAGGAACTCGCTAAAGGAAAGCCAAGCAAGAGGAGAATGGATATGAGCGGTTTGCCAGGGATTGTCGTCACCGGGGCTTCGGGCCGGATGGGCCAAATGCTGATCCGCGCGATCGATGCGTCTGATAAAGCGCGGCTGGTTGGCTGTGTCGAGCGGCCCGGCCATGACTGGGTGGGGCGCGATGTGGGCGCTTGCATCGGCGGGGCGAATTTGGGCGTAATCGTTACCGACGATCCGCTACAGGCCTTTGCCAAAGCCCAAGCGGTGATTGACTTTACGTCGCCCGCAGCAACGGTCGCGTTCGCAGCGCTGGCCGCACAGGCCCGCGCAGTGCATGTCATCGGGACGACCGGTTTGGAAGCGGCCGATCTGGCCAAGCTGTCTGCCGCCGCACGCCATGCCGTGATTGTTCGCGCTGGGAATATGAGCCTTGGTGTCAATCTTTTGACCCGCCTGACCCAGAAAGTGGCCGCCGCTTTGGACGCCGATTGGGATATCGAGATTGTCGAAGCGCATCATCACCATAAGGTCGATGCGCCATCCGGTACGGCATTGATGCTGGGCGAAGCTGCCGCCCAGGGTCGCGGCGTCAAGCTGGCCGATGTGCGCGATTCGGGGCGTGACGGCATAACGGGTGCTCGCAAACGCGGCGATATCGGTTTTGCGGCAATCAGGGGCGGCGATGTGGTCGGCGAGCATGACGTGATCTTCGCCGCTGCTGGCGAGCGAATCGTACTGCGCCATCTGGCGACCGACCGGATGATCTTTGCCCGCGGTGCATTGAGGGCCGCCCTTTGGGGGCAAAATGCCAAACCCGGCGAATATGACATGATGGATGTTCTGGGCCTGTAGTCTTTTCACGCTACGGTCCCCGAAATTGATCCGTTTCAGACCCTGCCGCGTATTGGTCTGAAACGGAGATGTTAGATGCGTGTTGTTTTTCAATCGTTCGCTTTAAGCACCGCCCTTGCAGCCCCCGCTTATGCAGATGGCTTTAATCAAGTGCGCGAGAAATCTGAATTTGTCAGCTTGATCTCGGGCAAATCCCTGACCCGGTTTGGCATCCGCCTCCAGGTATCGCCTGCGGGTGCGATCGAAGGCAGCGCCTTTGGCACGGATGTGACCGGGAAATGGGAATGGCAATCTGGCCTGTTTTGCCGCGATCTTGCCTTTGGCAAAAAGGATCTGGGCCCAAATTGCCAGATGGTGAAGCAAAACGGCAATTCTTTGCGCTTCATCTCGGATGCAGGCGAGGGCGATTCTGCCGATTTCCGGCTGAAGTGAGCCGTTAAGTCAGGCCCGCCTAAAAATCGACCGCAATGCCCTTTTTCTCCCAATCACCGTACCGCACGGCTTCTGGGCCTTTTCGACCGCCCAATTCTTTCGGCAGGTCGACTTCCACCGTATTAAGCCGGCGCTCTTCGGCTTCGGCCAATGCGCGCAGGGCTGCGGGTGGCAGATCAGCGTTGGAGTTGTCAGACATTGCAGCGTTCCTTGTATGGCCCTTGCGCATGATATACCCCGCTTGGGAATAGGAACAAGGCAAGGGCGCAGAAAATGGCAGTTGAGGGCACAGCAGTACGGGCTGCGGCAGTGGCGTTGCTGGGGGCTGTGCTGGACGAAGGCATCTCGCTGAACCAGATTGCCGAGACCAATAATGGCCCGCTCTCGGGGCTTGGGCCTTCGGACCGGGCGCGTGCGCAGCGGCTGGCACTGATGACACTGCGCCATCTGGAACAGGCCGATAAGCTGCTAGAGCCGCATCTGCGCAAAGGCCCGCCACGTATGGTGCGCAATGCTTTGCGATTGGGTGTCGTGGAAATGGCCGTTGATGGTGCCGCCGCACACGGTGTGGTCAACGCGATGGTCGATCTGATCCGGCACGGCAAACGTACGGGTCATATGGCCGGATTGGTCAATGCCGTTTTGCGCAAAGTGTCAGAGGTCGAAATCCCCTTTGCCGGACTGGCCCCACAACATTTGCCGCGCTGGTTGCGCCAACCGCTTGTACAGTTATGGGGCCGCGATGTTGTAACGGCAATCGAGGCGGTTCAATCCCAGTCGCCGCCGCTTGATCTGACGCGGCGCGGCGACACGCCTGCACCCGAGGGGGCACAAACCTTGCCAAGCGGCAGCCTGCGTCTGACAGGCCCGGTTCAGGTTTCGGCGCTACCCGGTTTTGAGACCGGCGAATGGTGGGTGCAAGATGCAGCCGCCGCGATGGCCGTTCGGTTGCTGGCGCCGCAGCCCGGCGAATCCGTGCTGGACCTATGTGCAGCCCCCGGCGGCAAGACCCTACAGCTTGCAGCGGCTGGCGCCGACGTGACAGCGCTTGATATCTCGGGTCCGCGCCTAAAGCGCTTGCAGCAAAATCTGGATCGGACCGGGCTTGCCGCCAAGATCGTGACTGCCGATGCTTTGCACTGGCAACCCGACACCTTGTTTGACGCCGTCTTGCTGGATGCGCCCTGTTCGGCCACCGGAACCATCCGTCGCCACCCTGACCTGCCTTTCGTCAAGGACGGCTCTGAATTGGTCGCACTGGCGCTATTGCAAACCCAGATGATCGACCGCGCGCTTGGGTTTCTCAAACCCGGCGGACGGCTGATCTTTTGCACCTGTAGCCTGTTGCCCGAA
>JBLIGH010000096.1:0-9515 GCA_047636855.1 Pseudorhodobacter sp. | reverse complement strand
CCACTTGCTTTGCTCCAAACACCAGCCGTTCCGAGCAAACCGCAAAAATACCGGGCTGCTGTCAAACGTTGCGAACACGAACACTTTGAGCGGCCAAGCCGGATCAGCCCCGGGGGATATTTCTGCTGAAATAAACGCGTGGGCGCAGGAATAGCGGCGAACGCCTTGCACCTTGGGGCGATGCACCCCTAAGTATGAGGAAACATAAATGAGGTTGCTGATGCCGTTGAACTTTCCCCGCCCCGTTTTCGATGCCAATGCTTCTGCCAAAGGCGGCTTTGGCGACCTGCCCGAATGGGATTTGAGCGATCTTTACCCGGCCCCTGATGCTCCTGAATTTACCCGGGATATGGCTTGGCTGGAAGGTGCCTGCACTGATTTTGCAACGCAATATGAAGGCAAGCTGGTCGCGCTGGACGCGCAAGCATTGTTGAAATGCGTGTTGGATTACGAAGCCATTGATGTCGTCGCTGGGCGGATGATGTCTTACGCAGGGCTGCGGTATTATCAAAACACCATGGATAGCGAGCGCGCCAAATTCATGGCGGATGCGCAAGATAAAGTCACCACTTTCACCACGCCATTGGTGTTTTTCAGTCTTGAATTCAACCGATTGGAAGAGGGTCATCTGTCGGGTTTGATTGCACAAAATGCCGATCTTGCCCGCTACAAACCCGTGTTTGACCGATTGCGCGCGATGCGGCCACACCAGCTTTCAGATGAGCTGGAAAAATTCTTGCATGACCAATCCACCGTCGGCTCTGCCGCTTGGAACCGGCTGTTTGACGAGACCATGGCGGGGTTGACGTTTGAGTTGCCCGGCGAAGAGGAGCCTTTGAACCTTGAGGCGACGCTGAACCTGCTGACCGACACTGATCGCAGCACGCGTGAGGCTGCGGCCCGCGCATTGGCTGCGGTGTTTGACAAGCATATCAAGCTGTTTTCCCGGGTGCACAATACGTTGGCCAAGGAAAAGGAAATCGAGGATCGCTGGCGCAAGATGCCGACACCGCAAACCGGGCGCCACCTGTCGAACCATGTCGAGCCTGAGGTCGTCGAAGCCCTGCGCAATGCAGTGGTTGCCGCTTATCCAAAGCTGAGCCATCGCTACTACGCGCTGAAGGCCAAATGGATGGGGTTGGAGCGTTTGCAAGTTTGGGATCGCAACGCGCCCTTGCCGATTGAAGCGCCGCAGCTGGTGGATTGGGCCACAGCACGCCGGACGGTCACCGAGGCTTATGCCGCCTTCTCGCCGAAAATGGCGGAATTGGCCGAGCCGTTTTTTACCAAAGGCTGGATTGATGCCGGGGTGAAGCCGGGCAAAGCGCCGGGGGCTTTCGCGCATCCGACTGTGACCACGGTGCATCCCTATGTCATGTTGAATTACCTTGGAAAACCGCGTGATGTCATGACCTTGGCACACGAACTTGGGCACGGCGTGCATCAGGTTCTGGCTGCGGGCCAGGGCGAGCTTTTATCCTCGACCCCTTTGACGCTGGCTGAAACGGCAAGCGTGTTTGGCGAAATGCTGACCTTCCGCAAATTGCTGGACGGGGCGAAAACCAAAGCCGAGCGCAAGACCCTGTTGGCCGGCAAGGTCGAAGATATGATCAACACCGTTGTGCGCCAGATCGCCTTTTACGACTTTGAGTGCAAGCTGCATGCCGCCCGGGCCGAAGGCGAATTGACGCCGGATGATATCAATGCGCTGTGGATGTCGGTGCAGGCCGAAAGCCTGGGCGACGCCTTTGATTTCATGGACGGCTACGAGACCTTCTGGGCCTATGTGCCGCATTTCGTGCATTCGCCTTTTTATGTCTACGCCTATGCTTTCGGCGACGGTTTGGTGAACGCGCTTTACGCCGCCTATGCGGATGGCTTGCCGGACTTCGAAGAGAAGTATTTCGACATGCTCAAGGCCGGCGGATCGAAGCATCATAAAGAGCTGTTGGCCCCGTTCGGGCTGGACGCCTCGGACCCTAAGTTCTGGGACAAGGGCCTAAGCATGATCGCAGGCTTCATCGACGAATTGGAAGCGATGGAAGACTAGGCCTCATGACGCGCGCGCAGATGAATGCTTTTTGCAAAGGTCTGCGCGCCTCGACCCATGTCGTGCAATGGGGCGGGGCTGATGTCTGGAAAATCGGCGGGAAGGTTTTCGCGATTATCGGCTGGGACAATGACGCCGTTGTTTTCAAGGTCTCTGATCTGGTTTTCGAGGTTTTACAGGGGCAAGAGGGTATCCGCCCTGCCCCCTATATGGCGTCTCGCGGTTTGAAATGGCTGCAACATTACGGCCCACCCGCCGGGGTTTCAGATGAGGATCTGAAGCACCACATCCTGTCATCCTATCAAATGATCGCGGCCGGTTTGAGCAAGAAAAAGCAGGTCGAACTGGGCCTTACCGCGTCGCGGGCTTGATCGGTGGGGCAAGACCCAACGCCTGAAAATCAGCGCCTTGACCCGTCATCCGCGCCAAAATACCGGGCATCATCTTATCTTCGCCCATTGCGATGCAGTTCTCGCGAAAAAACCAAAACAAAAACGCCTCGAACGGCCAATTTTGAGCCAAAGCCCGGGCCAAAGCGTCAGGCCAATCGGCCTTGTCGCGAACGGTTTCGGCGCAATGGTGAAAATCGGTCCGGCCAAACACGATCGCTGGCACCCGATGCAACATCCCCTCCATCGACACGGCGGAAGAGATTGAAACCGACACCGCAGCACAGGCCAGAATGTCATGCAGGTTGGCCTCGGTTACGATGACTTGCGGATGGGCGCGCGCCAACCAATCCAGCAGTTCGATGGTTTCGATCCCGCGCGTGCGTGGATGTGGTTTGACCACCACCACCCGCCCGTCGGTCCGTGCCAAAACCGCTTCGATCATCTCGCGTGCGGTCATATGGCGGGCACGCTCTACCGGGTCCGACCAATCTTGCAAAAACACCGCGATGCAGCCTTGCGGAAAGACCGTCACCTCGGCCTGTTGATCATAGCGCGAGGTCCGGGGCCGTTTCAGCCGTTCTTCCATCCGGCCGAAAAACCGGGCGGCGGCGCTGGCATTGACGCTTTGCGGCTCAAAGGTCAGATCCGCGACAGAGCTATCGGCAAAAATGCCCTTTGGATCGGCGTACCAATAGGGGGCGATATAGGCCAAACCGACGTTGAGCACACCCCGGCGCGCGATGCGCCCGTTATGAACGAAGTGGAAGTCCGGGCCTGCTGCAACCCCGGCCAAAGCGGTAAGATTGCGATGACCAATGGCGATATCTGCACCCACCGCCCCGAAACCTTTGCGGAGTTGTTTATAAAAAACTGGCAGTTGGCTGCCATCTGCGGCGGCCATATGGCGCGGCATGTGAAAGATGATTTGCGCCATGGCGTCGCTTCAGCTTCGGATAATCTCTGCCCCATCGAACACCCGATCGATCATCGCTTGCGTGCCACGGGTAAATTCCAATGGGCAAGGGTAGTCGGCGCCGGTTCGGATCGAATGGCCGAAGGCTTCGACTTGATTGACATAGTGGCTGGTTGCAGGCCAACGCTGCACGGTCACGGATTGGCCGGGCTGGTGCAGCTCTAGCTGGGCCTCGCCGAAGACGCGGGGATTGAACGGGGCTGTCAGGCGGATCATGCCTTTGTCGCCCTGAAAGGTCACTTCTTGCCGCGGAAAAAGCCGCATCGAGGTCAGCGCAGAATAGGTGAAGCGGCCCAGTGGCCCCACCATCTCGGCCGTGACCTGCGCCCATGTATCAACGCCGTTTTCCAAGATCAGACGCGATTGCAAGGTTTCAGGCTCTGCCCCGGTCACAAAACGGACCGACCCGTAAGTATAGACGCCAATATCGCGAATGCCGCCGCCCCCGGTTTCAGGACGGTTGCGGATATTGCCCGCATCGGCGCGGTTGTCATAGCAAAACGCCGTATCGACATGCGAGACGGGCCCAATCGCACCGCTTTGGACCAATTCGCGCGCTCTTTGCCATTGCGGGTGGTGCACGATCATATAGGCCTCTGCCGCCAAAAGGCCTGCGGCGTCACGAGCTGCGATGATCTGGTCAATCTGCGGTGCACGCATCGCAATCGGCTTTTCGGTCAGCACATGCTTGCCTGCCGCCAGCGCTTTCAGCGTCCATTCGACATGCAGATGATTGGGCAAGGGGATATAGACCGCGTCAAGGCTTGGGTCGCCCAACAGCGCGTCATAGCTGTCATGCACCTTCAATCTTGATGCAAAAGCGGCAAAGGGCACGGCTTTGGCCGGATCTGAGGTGGCCAAAGCGGCCAGCTCGGCACCGTTTGCGGCATGAATGGCCGGCGCCATATGCTGTCGCGCGAAATTCGCGGCCCCCAGAATACCCCAGCGGATTGGTTTGGTCATGACATTGCCCCCCTTGTCGTATCGCCATCAGCTTAGGGGCTTATGATCGCCGTTTGAACTCTTTTCTATAGGCCTGCACCAAAGCAACTGCAGACAAAGCGAGGGATCAAAGGCGGGCATCTTTTCGCTGCTAACGCAGAAGTGACAAAGGCTTCAATGTGCAAAACTTTGGATTTGGGGCTTTTCCCCGCTTTGAGAAACTCATTAAGTACTTGTAAAATACAGATTATTAAAAGGGTGATACCCGGTATTAGAAACTCTTTCTATTCAAATGATCACATGTTGCGATCATCCCCGCTAGGCTGCATGCACGGCCTCACGACATTACGCGGCCCCTACAATCGTAAATTCAGGACAAACAGATGCAAGCAGCGACATTCACAACCTTCAAGATGATATGCTTGGCAGGTCTCGCCGGACAGCTGGCATTCGAAGCCTATGCTTGGTTGATTTCGCCAATGGTGTTTGGGCCAACATTGGAGCCCGCAAATCTGGTAACCGCTATCGGGGCGAAGATTGCCGGCATCGTTTTGCCTTATGGGCCGGCTTTCATCATTCACTTTTTGATTGGCGCTGTCTTGTTTGCCCTGATGGTCTACGCGGCCCAGCTTGTCCTGCGCCGGGGCTACATATTAGCAGGTCTTGCGACAGGGCTTGTCTTGTGGTTCGTCGCCCAAGGGATTTTAGCGCCCTTCATCGGCCGTAGCTTCATGATGGATTTTGGCCCTTACACGCAGTCGTCTTTCGTTGCGCATACCGGCATGACACTTGTGATTGGTTTTGTGATGTCGAAACTGCTACAAAAGAATGACGTGCCTGCATAACGATTGCCAAGGCAGGCTTTCAGCAAAGGCCGCGTGGCCTCAACATACGAACCTAAGCCGTGCTTGATTTCATCAATTTTGGCGCTGTTCCCGTTCAGGTGAACTTTGAACAGCGCCAAAGGGTTGGCGTGATTATTCGCGCACCAAAACAAGGTCGAAATCAACCCTTAGGTAGGGCTCGTCAACCGATCCCGACAAAGCAAAACCCTCCGGGAAGCTGCCTGCAGGCATGGATTTGTATTTCATCACCAGATCACTGCGCACGCCAAAAACGGTGTCTTGGTCAAGATAGGGATCATCCTCGGGGAACACTTCGGTCACCAAATCGCGAAACCCAGCCGCCTTGACGATGAAATGCAGATGGGATGGGCGCCACGGGTGGCGACCTGTCGCATTCAAGATATCACCAACCGGGCCATCGGACGGAACGGTATATTCAACGGGTTTGACCGAGGTGAACGCATATCGCCCATCCGCCCCTGTGGTTTGCAACCCGTGGAAGGAAAACGTGTCTTGATCCGGGTCTTGGCTGGAATAAAGCCCGTTCGGCGCGGTTTGCCAAATATCGACACTGGCCCCCGCGATCGGGTTGCCTTGGGTGTCTTTGACCACCCCTTCCGAAATCAGCACTGCACCGCCGAAATCACCTTTCAGATCGCCGCCAATCGCCAAGGCGGGCGCACCGGAAATATGGAATGGCCCCAGAACGGACGAGGATGTACCTTCGGGGCGCGAATTGACCAGATCAACCAGCGATGACAGGCCAAGCACATCTGACAACAGCACAAATTCATGACGCTCGGCATCCGAAATCTCGCCCGCACGCTCTAGAAATGCGATGCCGACTTGCCATTCCGCATGGGTTAGTTTGGTTTCCTTGGCGAAAGCATGCAGATGCGTCACTAGGCTTTGCATGACCTCGCGCAGGCGGGGGTTAACGTCGGGGCCCATGTATCCCATAAAGACGTCGGTAATATTGTCTTGCGTGATATTTCGCATTTTGGGTCGTCCTTATTTCAGAAGCGCGAGGCTGAGGTATGGAAACTCGATCAGCAGCAGCAAAACCACCAACATGACCCCCGCGAAGGGCAACGCGCCCATAAACACGTCTTTGAGTTTGATCCTGTCATCGTCGAGCGTCGCTTTGATAACGAAGCAGGAAATGCCAAGCGGCGGCGTCAAAAGGCCAATTTCAGCACCAACCACAGTGATAATGCCAAACCAGACAAGGCTCATCCCCAAGGGTTCCACCAGCGGTAAAAACAGCGGCACAACAATCAAGATGATCGAGGCCGTGTCCAAAATGGTGCCCAAAAACAGCATGAGCAAGACATAGAGGATCATGATCGTCCAGAATGTCGCCTGTGTATTTGCAAGAATATCGGCCAGCTCATTTGGCAATGCCGCAAGGCCCAACATACGGCTGTAGATCGACGCGGCGGTGACAAGGAAAAGGATGGTTGCGGTGATATGGCCCGTCTCTAACAAAGCCTCCCAAAATCCCTGCAAGGTCATTCTGCGGCGCACAACGGCGATGATCAGCCCGGCCAAGGCCCCTGCGGCGCCCGCCTCGACCGGGGTCAACCACCCGGTGTAGATGCCGCCCATAACCACGGTTATCAGGCCCAAAATGGGCAAGGTTTTTGAGGCAATTACACCCCAAGGCAGCATTTCATATTCATCAGCCGGACGCCCGCCCACAAAGTTTGGCGTAAAGCGGCCCATGGCCCAAATTGCGGCAACATAGGAGATGGCCAACAACAGGCCCGGAATGACGCCTGCCAAAAACATCTCGCCCACCGATTGCTCGGCCACAAAAGAGTAGATGATCAGCATCGCTGATGGCGGAATAATCATGCCAAGCACCGAAGAACCCGCCACAACCCCCACCGCAAAGCGCGGATTATAGCCGTAATGCAACATTTGCGGCACCGAAACTTTGGCAAAGACCGAGGCCGACGCAATCGACGACCCGGTCACGGCAGCAAAGGCCGCGTTCGCGCCAACCGTCGCCATGCCGATCCCGCCTTTGACGCGGCGAAACCCCGTGCTCATTACATCATAAATGTCAGACCCCAGCCCCGCCTTCGACACCACCAACCCCATGAAGGTAAACAGCGGCACCGTGGCGAAAGTGTATTCCATCACACTATCGCCCACAGCGATTTTCAGAAGGTTCATTGCAAGATCAAAATTGTCGCGCATCAGCCAAATCGACACGAAAGAAACCGCGATCAAAGCGATCGGGATATAAACCCCGATATAGATCAAGATAATGATGGCCAGTACGGACAAAGAACCGATTTCGATAGGCGTCATGTTGGTTTGTCCGATCCGGTGCGGCTCAGGACCTTCAATATCAGGATCAACGCGCAAAGCACGGCACTGCAAAGAATGGTCAGTTTGATGGGCCACCAAGGGGCCTTGAACACGCCAGGCACGCCGAAGAAGTCCTGCGTGTCCCACATGTCGATGAATTCGGGAAATGTGGCGACAGCGATCAATGTCATGACGGTTGCCGAAAGCAAATTGATCGCGCGGCGCATCAGCGCGGCAATACGCGGGCTTTTCTCGCCAATCAGCAGCAAAAGCCCATCAGAACGCGTCAATCGGTTCACCCGCATAACGTCGGGCAATTGCAAAAACACGATCAAGACCATCGTGAACTGCACCACCTCATAAGCGCCCCGAAACGGATGGTTAAACACACCACGCGCAACAATGTCGTAATTGACCATCACGACCAAAAACAGCACAACAAGCGTGCCAATGACATTGGCCGTGGTGGCTATATGCTTGCTCACCAACGTTAAAACGTTGATGAGCTTTTGAAAGCTGGCAATCACTCTGTGCGCCTTTCTGAACTATGCTTTAGCAGCACACCTTAGTTTGCAGCGGTCCAATCCCGGACGCCGACATAACCTGCGTCTTTGAGCTTCCCCAGATAGGCTTGCAACATCTCGGTGCCGGCTTCACCCGAAGCATCCAATCCTGCGGCCCATTCGGCAGCAATATTTGGGATGGCATTGGCCCAAGCTTGACGATCCTCGGCTGACATCTCTGTCACTGTGCCACCGGCGGCAACGTAGGCGTCAACGCTTTCGGCGGCCAGATCCATGGCAATCCCTGCAACGTGGTCACGGTAAGCAACGGCAACCTCTTGCAACGCGACTTGAACCTCTGGGGGCAGCTTGTCCCAATAGTCTTTGTTCACGGTGATGGTTTTGGAGTTCACAGCGCCCAAATCTGCTTTCAGCATGTAAGGCGCCACTTCCGCGATCTTAAAGGTCTTCGCAGCTTCTGGCCAAAGCATTGCATGATCGACAAGACCCGTTTGCAACATATTGTAGAAGTCAGTCAAACCACCCCGGACCCCTGCGGCATCCTTGATCCCTTCAAGATAGCGCAGGTTCATACCGGCGCCTGCAACTTTGCCGCCCTCAAGGTCTGCAAGTGTGTTGACGGGTGTTTTTGAAAACACCTGATAGGTATCCAGAACCACGCCCGTTGCCAGATAGACTTGGTTTTGCTTGGCAAATTCGTTTTGCATCGCCGGGAATTCCTTGGCGATTTCGTCCACGGCTTTGGCAACCGCGCGCGCATCAGGCGAAACGAACGGCGTTACCGCCGAGATGCCCTGTGACGGCAGTTTCGAGGAATGGAAGATCGTGGTGACAATGCCGATATCGCCAAGGCCAAGCTTAACACCTTCCAAAACGCCCTTTGGCTTGACGATCGCGCCGCCATAGCTTTCTTGCCATTCCATCTTGTAGTTGCCCGTTTCAGCCAAACGCTTGTCGACTTCTGGAATGAAGAAACCGGTGAACTCTTTCACCCAAAGCGCGCGCGCGGGATACCCGTCGATCACCACAGCATTAATGGTTTCGGTCGCATAGGACGGCACCGCTGTCAGGGTGGCCATTGCAGCACCAATTGCGAAAATCTTAGTCCAGTGATTCATCTTATCCTCCCAAAGATTTGAATTTATCGGCGTTTGATATCAACGCTTTGTCCAGGTCACGGTCACTTCTGTGCCTGAATTCTTATAAAGCTTCGATACCGCACAGAATTTCTCGGTCTCCTCCGCGACGCGGCCAAGATCTTCCTGATTTGCAGTCCCGTCGGACGTAACGGCAAGGCGAATTGCCTTGAACGGGACTTCAACTTCTTCCACCAGCAAAACACCGCGCCGGTCAAAATCAACTTCCATCTCGAAGGCCAGGTTTCCAATATTGACCCCCAGCTTTTCGGCACATTTATGGCCAATCACATTGGTGCAGCCAATCAGTGCCGCATAGACCATCTCGGTGGGC